>JAKSDM010001146.1 GCA_022360135.1 Pseudanabaenales cyanobacterium
CCAGACGTCTGACAAGGGGGCGAGGAGGAGGGCGATCGCCGCCATTTGCACCCCCGTTTTGAGCTTGCCCCAGAGGTTGGCGCCGCCAATAGCGCTACTCTTCTGTATGGCCGGATTGACTCGCCAGCCTGCGATCGTCAACTCCCTCGTCAGGATCAGAAAAACTCCCCAAGCAGGGACCTCTCCCATCTCCACCAAAGCCAATAGCGGCGCTAAAACGAGCAGTTTATCCACCAGCGGATCGAGAAACTTACCCAGATCAGTCACCTGGTTGAGGCGACGCGCCAGATAACCATCTAACCAATCGGTTCCCGCCGCAACTAGAAAAACTATCAAACTGATCCATCGATGTGTCGGTGTCGGGTCAAGCAATGCATAAAGAATGAGCGGGACGCCCAGCAGCCGGGAAACGGTGATCCAAGTGGGTAAATTCATTAGTAAGTGATTTTGCCGGACTGATAATCCAAGGGCTCCACATGGATTGTGACCCGCACTGGACCGTAGGCTTTCTCCAGATGAATTTCGACCTGCTCGGTGATTTCATGGGCGGTTTCGACATCTTTGGGCTCTACAACTAGGTGCATATCGATGAACACTTGCCGACCCAATAACCCTCTAGAGGCAATATTGTGGCAGTTGATCACCCCAGGCGTCTGCATCACTACGGCATGAATCGCTTCGGGGGCGATCGCTATCTCATCCACCAGCCAGGGCAAGTTGCTCTGCAAAACCACCCAACCGCTGCGCAACACCAAGATGGCGACTGGGAAGGCCAACACCACATCTAACCATTGCAGTCCTTGCCAAACCCCAACCAGCCCCCCCGTAACCGCAATGGTAATCCAGACATCGCTCATGGTGTGGTGAGCGTCGGCAATCAGAATATGGCTGCCAAGCCGTAACCCGACTCGACGTTCATAAAAAGCAACAAAGAGATTGATCCCCAGCACAATTAGCAATAACCATAAAGCGGGGGCCGACATCTCAACCGGCTCTCCCCCCAAGATGATGCGATCGACGGCTCCTTTGAGAATTTCAAAACAAGCAATCCCCAAAAAAGCGGCAATCCCTAAAGCGCCAACCGCTTCATACTTCTGGTGACCATAAGGATGATCCCGGTCTGGTTTAGGCGAAGCCAGTTGATTGGTGACTAATCCCAGAACATTATTGGCGCTGTCAGTGACACTGTGGAGAGCATCCGCCATCAGACTCAATGAAGCCGTCCACCATCCTACGCTAGCCTTTAAAGCCACAACAGACAGGTTCAAGATCAGGGTAATGACCAGAACTTTTCTGATTTCGCTTCGATAGTCAGTTATCTCAGACACATCCTGCTATATGAGCGCTAATTTCCTCCAGCTTAGGGGATTTCCAGGAACAAAAATACCAGTACTGTGGTGCGTTACGCTTCGCTAACAGCACCCTACGAAGGGTAAATTCTTTTCGGGAAATCTCCTTAGATCTTACAAATCTCTAATACCCATGAGTCAGAATTCAGGTTAAAATCACACAGGTTTAGTGTGTAGCATAATGCAACTGAGTGACCATTTGGAGAGGTGGCAGAGTGGTCGAATGCGCTCGACTTGAAATCGAGTGTACCGAAAGGTACCGTGGGTTCGAATCCCACCCTCTCCGTAGGCTGCTCGCCTCAGAGATCGCCTTAGAGGCCGTTAGAATTGACCACAGTTAGGTTTGAGCTAATTTTGATTGCTGAAGAAGGTTGAATAAGGTTTCATGCGGAATACGGCTTCTCTGTTCTTAGCTCAGTCCGCCAAGGGGGCTTCGCGGCGTAGCATTCTGGCTGATATTGTATTGGCGGGGTTAGTGTCTGGTCCCCTAGCGGCTCCCTTCTTGGCCGCTTCATCGCTGCCTCTACTGCCTAATATCGCTGACATCATCTACTTTATGGGCGTCCATGTCTGCCCCCAGCCTGATATGGGATTAGCCCTAGCGCCTCCTCATATCATGGCGGTTTGTATGCGATGCTATGGCACGGTGATGGGGTTGCTGACAGCTCGATTGCTTTACCGGGCGGATGGCGGCAAGGCGACCTACTGGTTGAATCAGTATGGGGTCTGGGGGTTTTTGTTAATGATTATTCTATGTTTGTTCTATCCGGCTGAGTTGGCGGCTCAATGGCAAGGTTGGCAGCAGTATAACAACTGGCTGGTGACTGCTTTCGGTCTAGTGTCTGGCTTGGGTTTGGGGGCTTACATCACGCCACTGCTCCATCGCTCCTGAATGCTTCCCCTATTCCCCTATCGTGAAGTCTGGCGAGTATCTTAATCCCTTTGCCGATTTGATATTTTTCTAAGTTTTCTACAAAGTCGAGAAATCATTCGCGGTAAGGAAGCTTACCTGAGTAGAATTGGGTGTTGGCAGATTTGTTTTTTTAACCTCTTGTGAAGCTATTTGTATACCATACTCCAGAAGAAATTACGACTCATCAGATGCCCGATTGCGCAATCGCAATCGACGTACTGCGAGCGACAACGACCATGGCGGCGGCATTCAATGTTGGCGCAGAAGCGATTCAGGTTTTCAGTGATATCGATCACCTAATGCAGGTCAGTGAGCAGTGGCCTGCCGATAAACGCATTCGAGCCGGAGAACGGGGAGGGGCTCGGGTTGAGGGATGTGATCTGGGCAATTCTCCCTTGGACCATTCTATTGAGCACACCCAGGGGCGGCGGCTGTTTATGAGCACGACGAATGGCACCCGTTGTCTGCAGCGTATTCAGAAGGCCCCGACGGTAATCACCGCAGCGCTCATTACCCGCCAAGCGGTGGTGAAATTTCTGCTTGATCAGAAACCAGAGACAGTATGGATGGTGGGATCGGGCTGGGAAGGGACCTATTCCCTGGAAGATACCGTATGCGCGGGTGCGATCGCCTACAGCCTCAATCATGAGATGGGCCTGACACTCAAGGAAATAGCGGGAAATGACGCGCTGATTGCAGCTGTTACCCTCTATCTCCATTGGCAGGATAAACTCTTGGAGTTAATGCGCCATGCTAGTCATGGTCAGCGGCTGCTGGGGCTGAATAACGATGAAGACCTGGCATACTGCGCTCAACTCGATCGTCTAGATATTGTGCCGATTCAGAAGGAGCCTGGGATTTTAGTGGCTTAGGCTAATATAGAATTTCCGACCTGCTAACGGATTACGAGCGTTTGCTAGGCTTGGAAGGACAACTTAGACTCCTTCATTTACGGCTATGCATTGGTTACTCTCAGGCCCTTTGATTGTTGAGCAAGTGACCATTCGAATCGCTGGATTGCCAACATCGCTCAACGGTGTAAAGCTGGTTCAGTTATCTGATTTACACTTTGACGGTGTGCGGTTATCTGACCAGATGCTGGCAGATGCAATCGCCCTTAACAACGAAATCCAACCTGATCTGGTGGTGCTAACCGGCGACCTGATAACGGACGATCCCTCCCCGATCCACGAACTCGCCCGACGACTGAAGCATCTTCAAAGTCGGCTTGGCGTTTACGCTGTTCTGGGCAATCACGATAATTCTCGACGTGGAACTCGAGCAGAAGTCACAGCCGCTCTTGAGAAGGTAAATATTCCCGTACTGTGGAATGAAATTGCCTATCCATTCGGACCAGACCTGCCCCTAGTAGGGTTAGCCGATTTCTGGTCCCGTGAGTTCAATCCGGCCCCGGTAATGGACCAATTAGACCCGATGACGCCTCGCATCGTCCTATCCCATAACCCGGATAGTGCGGCAAAGTTGCAATCGTGGCGGGTTGATCTGCAGCTATCTGGCCACACCCATGGCGGACAGGTAGCAATTCCAGGATTGGGGGCTATTCCCACCTTGGCTCAGCAGGTTCGCCGTTTCATTCCTCAGGAGATGAGGAAGCACATCCCTTATATGAGCGAAGAATGCGCCAAAGTGGTCTGGCACTGGGAGTGGGCCATGGGTTTGCACCAAGTCGGCAATAACCAGCTCTACGTCAATCGCGGCCTAGGCACATATTGGCCCGGTCGGTTTTTTTGTCCGCCGGAATTGACGGTGATTAGGCTGGACTCACTTTGGCTCGATAAAGCAGCTTCTCCCTCTGGTAATACCCGGTGTAGCGGACTTTAACGGGCTCTCCGGGTTGGGTGTCGCCTTCTATTAGCTGATGGCGCTGGGGATCATAGGGGACTTCTGAGCCGACAGGCGCGATCGCACTCACTTCCCAACTGGCCAGCAAATTTTCCATCGGACGCAATAGGGGGAGTAGCCTTGAGGCGGGGATTTGGGGGTTTTGCTGAACGGCATAGGCCGCAGTTGGCCACTGCAGCAGCCAAGATTCTAAGGTTTGCAAAATATCTTGCTGGAATTTCTGTTGCAAACTGGCTTCCTGTTCAGCCAGTTGAGCTTGAAGACGTTGATATTCTTGTTGCAGAGCAGCGATTTTATCGGCGGCCTGTTTGGCTTGCCAGTTTTGTTGGCGAGATGCGATCTCGGCTCCTTTTGCATCTTCTAGGGCCCCAAATGTCTCCAGCAGTTCTACTAAGGTAATTCCTAACGCTTGACTTAGCTTTAGCAGCGGCTCTAATCGCATGCGAGCGACCTGGCCTTGACGAAGCTGTTTGACCTGCCAGTCTGATACATCTGCTTGCCGACTCAGCGCTCTGAAACTAGAAATCCCCATCTGCTTCATCAAATGCTGCAATGAGGCGGTGTAATTTGAATGAGTATAGGTTGCACTATGGGATCGATTCATAGCCAAGAGAGTCTAAGAATACACTTTTTACTCTCTCATTAAGGGCTACCGTGTACACAGATCTCGACCCCGATTGCGAATTCACTGAGCTGGCCCCCCTAACCCCCCGATTCTGATGCTGCTGGCGAATGATTTCGCAACATTGTGAGAATGGCTGAAGGCCCCCTAAATCCCCCAACTTTGATGCTGCTGGCGAATTATTTCGTAATATCGCGAGAACGGTTGAAGGCCCCCTAAATCCCCCAATTCTGGGGGATTTAGGGGGCTGAAATGACTTCGGCTCCGACTTGTGTGTACACGGTAGCATTAAGGGGCAAAAAGTCAGGAGTCAGAAGTCAGAAGTTAGCCCTAGCTTACGCAATACGGTTGCATATAAGCACACATTGCAATTCCGTCATCCCTTAATTCTGGACCAGCTCTCTAGGCTAAGTGCATTCTCAGAACCGATTTAGGCGCCCGGCGCACTCGGCAGCGAATCGTTTCGCGCCCTAAGCGGCTACAGGCTTCGTAACGATGGCAGCCAGAAAACCCGTAGTACTGTCCCTCTACTTCTAAAACATCAATCGGCTCTTGAAGGCCAATTTCCTCGATAGACGCCATTAATGCTTTGACTTTTTCTGGATCGTTCTGACGGTAGAGTGGCCGACGAATTTGCTTAATGGGAATGTCTTTAATCCTGACCATGATGATCCTGCAGCCGATTACCTTTGATCAAATCATACTCATAATGAGTACGGGTTGACAAGGTGAATGGGATCAATCTGATTGATCGGATGATTTCTGGTCGATTATATTCCACTTATGAACCGCGTATTCCCCTGAGGCGCTGGGTTCGCAAAGCACCATCGGCGGGATGGCGTCCCCAGTTTTGGCGTTAGGCGTATGGACAACGTAGCGAACAATATAGACATGTGAGTCATCAACCCTTACCAGATCTCCCACACGAGGCAGGGCTTCACTGGCTGCTGGCAAGGGATCTTCCCCGATAACATTGATGGTGTAGATAATGATCATGTTGAATTACTAAAATGCGTCGAAGGTTTACCTGTATCGTTAATGATTGAGGTGATTTCAGCGTAATCTCAATTCCTCAAGGATTACGAGTTGCAAGAATTACGAGTAGAGATTGGGTTTACCCCGATGATGCGGCAGTAAAAAGTGTCGAACTCATTCATTTTGAAGGGTGTTTAGGTAAACCTCATGACCCTATACTTTGCCGTTGGGTGGTTAAGAGTCAGGTAGATATCGCCACTATATAACTTGACTGACTCGCATAAACAGCCGGAAGTTCCTTAAAAATGCCCTATGATCAACTCTAACGGCGATCGTCTCACCGGCTTGAGGTCCTAGCCGAAACGACTCTTTTAGCCATTCAGCAATTAGCAATGCAGCAGAGGCAAGCTCAAACCGACTTAGCCGCTAATATTAATGATGTGGTGTCAATGATTGCCACAAACAGTCAGCATATAGAAGAGATGCAGCCGCATATAGAAGAGATGCAGGATGAAGTCCGAGGGCTTCAGGTAGAGAATCGCCTTATTTTGGAAGAACTGGCCGATATCCGACGACAAAGAGGTTAATAGACCTTGCCCAAATCTCGACTCGAAAACGTCCGCATTGTTCTGGTCGAACCTGCGGGTCCCCTCAATATCGGCTCAGTCGCCCGGGTGATGAAGAACATGGGGCTACAGCGGTTGGTGCTAGTCAATCCCCAGTGCGATCCCTTGGGGGTGAAGGCGCGACGGATGGCGGTGCATGGCGTGGACTTGCTTGAGGCCGCCCAAACAGTAGCTGCGATTCCCGACGCCCTGCAAGGATGTCAGCGGGCGATCGCAACCACCGCCCGCGCCCGTACCCCAGAAACTCGTCTGGAAACCCCAGAGGAGGCATTGCCTTGGCTCTTGAATCAGGCAGAGGGGAATTTGGAGAGTGAGCGCTCCCTCAATCTCCAATCCGCCCTAATTTTTGGACCTGAAGACCGGGGGTTGAGTAATCGAGAGCTGAATTACGCCCAGCGGTTCATCCAAATACCGGCCAACCCCGCCTATCCCTCCCTTAATTTGGCGCAGGCGACGGCGGTTTGCAGTTATGTGCTCTATCGCAGCGCTCAGGGCGCAATATTTGAGACTGAACTGAAAAGAACCGAATCGATTTTGTCGGCCCCGCAATGGGATCATCAAAGCTCTGATCAACCGGATCAACAATCCTTAACCGCTGATTTGGACCATTTAGAGGGATATTATCAACACTTAGAAGCGATGTTACTCAAAATCGGCTATCTTTACCCCCATACAGCAGAAAGTCGAATGGAGAAATTCAGACGGCTACTGCACCGGGCTAAGCCTTCTGAGCAAGAGGTCGCTATGCTAAGGGGTATTCTCCGACAAGTGGAATGGGCGCTGGACTCATCTGTCCAGCGTTCCTCCGACTCAAGGGTTCAGTAACGTTCATCGACTCCCGGTCCACAAGAGTCTGCTTCACCAGAGGTTTGAGTTATGTCCGACTATGGCGATCGCTCCAAAGCTGCTAGCCATTTCAATCGACGTCAGCCGTCTAATCCTTTTCTAGCCTCTCCTGCAGAGGACCCAACCGCCAACTCTGCTGCCGAAGTCAGACGAGATGCTCGGCGCGATGCTCAGTCGGTTCCTCAGCAATCTCCAACCTCGACTTCTGCAGACGCCAACCCGAAAGCGATCTCAGGGCAAACATCGGCAACTCAGTCGGGATTTAATCTGTCCCGCTGGCTGAAGCATACGTCTTCTACTCATCCCTCACGGTCGCCTAGTCCTGGGCGGCCGAGTCGTGATTCTCCTGCGGCCCGGTTGCCAACTGTCGGCTCCGCCCCAGAAATCCGGCGTCGGCCTCAGCCACCCCAGTTTTCAGCCAACCCGTCGGCGAAAAAAACAGCCTCCTTTACAGTCGCTCGTTTAGACAGCTCTCCCCGGCAGGCATCTATTGTCCCGCCTATCGTGAATCAATCCCGTCAATCATCTGCCTCGAAACAACGGCCTAGCCAACCCCCGAAACCAGGATCTAGTAAAGTTACGCCCATTCGAGCCAAACAAGTCTGGCCGCCATCGGAGATGCGGCGGCGATCTCGCGATCGCCGCCCTCAGCACCTACGTCGACCCCAAAAGTCTCCTCCAAAGCCCTTGCTCTATATCATTCGGCTCTTGATTTTAGGCATTGGCGTCGCCGCCATCGCTGGCACTCTGCTGTCGATTTTGAGTCCTACTGAAGCGGACACCCAGCCCCTAGCCGCCTCTCAATTCTCGGGCAGTCAGGCGTCTCGCTCCGCCTTGCAAACATCATCAAGAAACCGTCAGCCAGTGATTGACCTTTCGCTATCCTTGGCCGATGAGTTGGTCTATCTGAAGCAGGACATTGAAGAACTGGCAACCCTGACACCGGGGTTAAGCCAGTCGGTTTTTGTGCTGGATCTGGATACGGGTAATTATGTCGATGTGGCGGGGAGCGAAGCCTTTCCTGCCGCCAGCACGATCAAAACGCCAATCCTGGTGGCTTTTCTCCAAGATTTAGATGCCGAACTCATTCGGCTTGATCAGACCATGACCCTGGAGGCTGACCAAATTGCAGGCGGGTCAGGGACAATGAAAACCCAACCACTGGGCACTCAGTACACGGTATGGGAAGTGGCGTCCCAAATGAGCATCGACAGCGACAACACCGCCACTAATATGATAATCAACCTATTGGGCGGCGCTAAGACGTTGAACCAACGTTTCCAGAGTTGGGGCTTGCAATCCACTATCATTCGCAGTCCTCTACCTGACTTGGAGGGGACCAACACAACCAGTACGCGCGATTTGGCCCGCCTGATGGCTTTGGTCAATCGCGGCGAACTGCTGAGTTTACGTTCGCGCGATCGCCTGTTAGCCATCATGCAGCGAACCCAGACGCGAACCCTGATTCCCTCAGGGTTGGGAAAGGGCGCCATCGTGTCTAATAAGACGGGGGATATTGGCGCGGTGTTAGGGGATATGGCGCTGGTGGACACCCCCAATGGCAAACGCTATGCGATCGCGACCCTGATCCGCCGTCCCCATAATGATGGTCGGGCTCGAGAACTGATTCGCCGCATCTCGCAATTGACCTTCAAAGAACTAAACCGAGCC
>JAKSDM010000310.1 GCA_022360135.1 Pseudanabaenales cyanobacterium
GGATCTCGATAGAGACTGAGTCTTTGCTGCAGAATCAGCCACAGGAATGGAAATGCTTCAAGCAGATATCGCTTCCATAAGCGTTTTGGCTCACAAAAAAGCCGATATAGCCACTCTAACCCTACATCTCTCATCCACTTTGGCGCTCGCTTCAAAATACCTGCCTCAAAATTAATCGCGGCCCCAACCGCCATGAAAACCTTCACGTTTTTGAGCTGTTCTTTATGCTTCAAAATCCACTTCTCCTGTTTAGGAGCCCCCACACCCACAGCCAGAACAGTCGCGTCCGAGCGATTGATAAGATTGACAATTTCCTGACACTCTTGATGATTAGCTTCAAAGCCGTATGAAGGGCAATGGGAACCCACCACAATTTCCCGGTTCACTTTCTGATTAATTTTTTGCTGAGCTTGTTGAGCTGCTTTAGGCGGTCCACCCAGCAAGAAAATTTTGACTCTTTGATCGTTTTTGTAGTGCTGATAGAAGGCTGGAAACATATCCGAGCCAGGGATCTTTTCTCGAATGGGCGTACCCAAAAATCTAGCCACACAAATTAGAATTTGACTGTCGCAGACGATGTAATCGGCTGCCTGATAGATTTCATAAAACTCCTCATCTACCTGCAGCTTCATCAGGTGATCAACATTGGGTGTAAAGACAACACCGCCCCGAACCGGATCTAAACACGCTAACAGTTCAGCCTTAGAGAGATTATCAATTCTTACGTTGAGAAGGTTAACTTGATCCATCAAACAATACCTAGTTCACGGCTTGGAAAGCGGTAGATTCAGCAACCCCGGAACTAGCTAATGAAATTCGATAGGTTTTCTCAGGCAAGCTTTGCTCTGATTAAAACAGAGTGATAACCTAAAGGATTTGAAATTCTTTTAACTTTACAGTTCATATCTTTAAATTCAGGATCATTGGAGCTTTTTTCCAAACCAATTTACACTCAATTATCCATGAATTTATTGATAAATAATACAGGACGATTTCAAATCAAAAATTCAACTTTTGAGTTCACAACTATACCATCAAATTCAACATTTTAATTTTAAATTTGCTTGGACAAAGAACCGCCAATCTATTCAAACTACACCAAAACATTAAATTAACTCTCAAATGATTAGCTTTCAAGTATTTTGGCAAGAAGTCGTCATGTTTGCATCACAGTATTATGGAAGTAAATTAACTGCCAACGCTTGATGTCGATTCCGATGATATTGTGTGGAATAGGCCGCTTAAGACCTATGCCAAACTTGGTTTAATTCTGTGCAATCTCAAAATGCATCAGTATTAGAGATTGTTTAAAAGTATCGTTATCGAATGGTAGGGCATCATTTCAGACTTCTCAAACATCTTCTTAGGTCTTAGAATTCACCCTTGGAGGCAATTAAGATCGCCATTAAGATCATAGATACCTAATAAAAAAGTAGATGGAGAAGGATCACCCAACTGCCCCTATAGCTTTGTTATTTATTAATCACCTACGTGTTTTCTTGGACGACCCAGGTAACAAAGAGTTCCTCAAATTGCTCGGAAGAGGGTTTGAAAAATTGCCGAGATAGTTTAGTATTAACAACTACGCCTTTTCCAAAGCTCCCCTGAATAAAAAGTATCTTTATCGCCATATCAATCTAGTGAGCCAGAAGATTGGTCTCAAGTTAGATTGAATAATCATAATATACGTCCAGAGGAAATAGGCTGCAAGCCATATGATGCAAGGATTTTACAAAAGTTCATATTATGGCGTCCTTTCTCACTTGTGACTACACTGCAATAGGAATCTATTCTCCCCTGAAAACCTCGATTTTGGATACTTCCGCATGGCTATTTCGCTTTAGCTAACTGACAGTATCCAGTGGACTGCAAAAAACTATCCATCTGGCTATCTACCTGGCCGTAGCAGGCGCCAGGCAAGCTATGGTTGCATCGACCTGGGTCGATGCGGACGGCAGGGTGTTCCCAAGCAAATTTGCTGGGCGGCTAAATCGCTGAAAACACTGCTGCGAGACCCTACAACCGTATTGGCGCCGATCCGCACTCCGGGTCCGACGAAAACATCTGTCGCCAGCCATACCCCATTCTCAAGCATGATTGGGGCAGTGTTCAGCCCAAAGGCAGGATCTTGATAATCATGACTGCCCGTACAGAGATAGCTTTTTTGAGAGACGACACAGTGTTGACCGACTCTGATCCAATCCAGACTGTAAAAGACAACATCGTCGCCAACCCAGCTGTAATCACCAATTTCCACTTTCCAGGGATAGGTAAACCGAGCCGTAGGTCGGATGACAACTCCCTTGCCGATGCGAGCCCCAAACAAACGTAATAAACTTCGACGAGGCGCATGATGGGCGTGAAGGGTAAGGGGAAATGCGATCGCCTGAACCAACCACCAAAGTAAAATAAGCCATTTCGGTTTCCCTGGATCAAACCAAGACTGGTCGTATCGTCTCAAATCGACTAAAGAGTCTGGTCCGAAATCACCCGTCTGGCTTCGAGCAGTGGCGTCCTTAGGAATTGGATTAGACATAACACGGCTTATGTGAGTTGCAATCGCGCCAGGGGAGCTCAAGATAAAGGCAACCCACCTATTTTTGCAGTCCCCAAATCAGCCCGGTAGACGCTACAACCCACTGACCATCATGTTTGTCATGGTTGATGCTGGCGTCAACAGTAGGGTCATCAGCTTGTCACACCGACGCCTGGTTACAAACCCAACTTCAATGATAGTGAGATATCGCTTAAACGCCGTAAAATCTTTTCAAATTTATTTCTGCTGCAAGCTCAACACGAATAAGGTCTACAGCTAGCTACTACAAAGCACCTAGAGCTTATATGTAAGCTCATCTACCGCTCTGTAGGGACTACCAAACTCCCTGGCGTGTCGGATGGCGGAGTCGGATGGGTGGCTGATCGGCTCTGGGAGGCTGATTTAACATTCAGATGACCGCCAAACTGTTGGAGCTCATAGAGTTTCACACCAATTTGGTATTCATACTGGCTGAGTAAGCGGCCATAAATATAACCCGCCTGACCATCCAGAAAACCCAACCGAATAAAGTAAAACAAAATAAACCTCAGAAAAGGCTTAAAAGGCAGTCGAACCCAAATCTTCTTCAGGAAACGCTTACGCTGGACTGAATCGCCAAACAAATTGGCGCCGATAGTGCCATCCTCTCCCATCCCTGTGAGCAGGTTATAGTAAACTCTTGCTTCCCAATTGGAGTAACGATTGTGACGCTCTAGCCAGTGGAATAGATCGCGGAAATCCTCGTGCAGCATATCGTTCTTGAGGTAGCCTACTTGGCCTTTGATAACGACATGCTCATGAACTTCATTGTCCCCCGTGTTGCGAATTTCCTCGGTATTCAGGTTCTCATAACGCCCCGTGTGATGACGGAATAGGCGCAGATTCCAGTCAGGATACTTGCCGCCGTAACGAATCCACTTTCCCAGGAAGAAGACTCGACGGTTGAGGTAGTAGCCATCATAGTTGGGCGCTTGAATCGCAGCTGCAATTTCTTCCCAAAGTTCTGGAGTGATGCGTTCATCACAGTCTACAATTAGCACCCACTCGTTGCGAAAAGCAAGATTTTCCAGCGACCAGTTTTTCTTTTTCGGCCAGCGCCCGTTGAAGTGGAACTGGACAACCTGAGCGCCGAACTGTGCAGCAATTTCGATGGAGCGATCGCTACTTTGAGAGTCCACGACAAAGACTTCATCGGCCCGCGCCACACTATCGAGACAGGCAGGCAGATTTTCCTCTTCATTTTTAGCAGGAATAAGAACGGAAATCGGAACCTTGGCGAATGTCGAATTGGGTAACGAAGCAGTCATGGTTTAGACATCTAGAAGTGGACTGAATCGGTGCATTGAGAACAAATCTAGGATTTCCTGACTAAAGATATCCCTTGAAGGTTAATCCCATCTAACCGCAGAAGACTTTACATTCTAAAACCGTCCGGCAGGATTTGCCGAGAGGTTAGGTAGACTGTGTAGACTGTTTGACGGTTGTGGGGTTAAGCAATAACCCCCGAATGACACTGCTGAGATAACCCACCTGACCATAGGTATAGACAAAATTCTCAAATCGCTGAGCCGGATCATCCAGGTGCTTACAGGTTTTGTAAAGGCCTCGCACGAATCGTTCACCGCCCCGGCTTAACTGCCCTGGACCTGTACGGCCCGCCAATTGTTCTCGATAACATTCACTGATGCCTTGCCACCAACTCCGACTCAGGAACCAGGCTTGCCGCAGGCGCGCCGGATCGACATTGTGAGCGGCCAAGGCATCGGGCAGGTAGGCGACCTGCCAACCAGCTTTCAAGGCAAGCTGAGTCATATGCAGTTCCTCGTTCGATAGCAGGTTCTTGCCAACCCTGCCCAAATTCGGGTCAAATCCGCCGATCTGCTCTAAAAAGTCTTTGCGAATGGAATAGTTCAGTCCTCTAGGCGTTAACCCGGGATGTTTGATGTAGACGAGACTATCCCCCAAGTCATAGGCGCCTAAATTACTGGATAGTTCCTCAGATAACCAACGGGGTGGGGACATCCCCTGAGGCCATATTAGGGTGACTTTGCCACCTGCGATCGCCAATTTGCTGTTGGTCTGATACGCTTGATAAAGCGCTGTCAGCCAGCCTCGACTGGCTTCAGCATCATCGTCAAGATAACTGAGCAGAGCGCCTTTAGCCGCCATTGCGCCGGTATTTCGAGCCGTGGATAGACCTAGAGTAGATTCATAAAGATATCGCAATCTAGGATGGGGTAGGCGAGCTTCAACAATACTACGGGTGAGATCGGTGGAGGCGTTATCAACCACCAGCACCTCGTAATCTGAGAAATTTTGATCTAATAAACTATCAATCGCCGCTCCCAAATAGCGATCGCGATTATGAGTACAAATAATTGCGGAAATTTTAGGATCAGCCATACATTTCAGGAGGTAGGGCGCTATGAATCACAGAAATAGGCGCAAATCCTCTACACTTGCTCTCTTTCAGCCTCTCTTTAAGCATTCCCATCCAGCGCACAACATCACTCTTAATCTATGTAAACCTACCCATGTGCTAAGAATTATCAAAATTGCATTAACAC
>JAKSDM010001822.1 GCA_022360135.1 Pseudanabaenales cyanobacterium
AAGAAACAAGAAAACAAATTTTTATTACATAATATTTTGCCGCTTGCGATCGCGGAACGGAAAACTCAAGGGGAGTCTTTAATTGCCGACAAGCTCAATCAAGTAACGATTGTCTATGCCAACATCGTCGGAGTTAAGGAGCTAAGTAAATGGATGTCTCCAGAAGCAATAACCGCTTTATTAACCGAACTGGTCGATGAATTTGATGCGGCTGCGGCAACCCATGGGTTAGAAAGACAAAAAATCTTTGGTATAGACTACATGGCAGTTTGTGGGTTGACCCAAGCCATCTTAGACCAAGCTAAACGAGCAGTTGATTTTACCCAAACAATTTTAAACATTGTCAAAGAAAAACAAGCCCAACATAAATCCGTCTTGGGGCTAAGTATTGGTATCCATGCTGGTTCGGTCACTGCGGGAGTAATCGGAACGAATAACTTTGGTTACAATCTCTGGGGCGAAACAGTAGACTTAGCGACTCAACTTTATCATCATACCGCTAAAAATCAAATTTTAGTTACTCGCCCCGTTTACGAACGAATCGCAGATAATTACACCTTTATTCCTTACCCAATAGAGATTAGCAACTTCGGTGAGGTAGAAACTTGGACTCTGCTCAACGTCCAAAAAATGGAAATCTCTCAAGTAGAATTAGTGCAATCTTCCTTTGCCAAAGTCGCACTCATCTCCGATCAGGTGGGCGAAATATTTTACCAGCGGCTGTTTGAATTAAATCCCGCCTACCGCCATCTATTTAAAGCAGATATGCCAACCCAACAACGTAAGTTTATGAGTACCCTAACTATTGCAGTAGAAGGATTAGGCAATCCAGAAGGCATTATTAATAAATTGCAAAAACTAGGAAGTGCTCATGCTGGTTATGGAGTCAAGAATGAATACTACGAAAATCTCAAAGAATCATTGCTCTGGGCTTTAGAACAAGGATTGGGTGAAGATTTCACGCCTTCAGTACGCGCAGCTTGGTCAGAAGCTTATCGCTTCCTTAGTGAAATCATGAAACAAGCTGCAACAGATGTTGAAACAGTTAACAGTCAAAAGTTAACTACTGTCAGCGACGAACCAGAAACCTTTACTGCAATCAACAATTAACAATTTCGCAATGGATCAAACATTTATCAACTGGCTACTAGTATTGGGAATTGGATTTCCCTTATTGAGTATATTTTTAGGAGAACTTGCTGAAATCTTAGAACGGCAAAAACACTCTTTAGCGAACGCTGTCAGAAAAGTACGACAATACTTATTACCTCCTTTAGCAGTCTTGTTAGTAATGCGGGAACTGCTGAAAATTGCCAATACAGAAGATTCAGTGCGTATCGTTGAATCTATGACTTGGCTGGCAGTGATTTTGGCAGGAATTTCCCTTATTAATGCCATCTTAATCACCCAAAAACCTGAAAAAAAATTTCAGGTGCAAGTTCCCAATCTTCTTTTTCAAATATCTAGAACAGTAGTTGTTCTAGGAATTGGTTACTATTTAATTACAGGAACTTGGAGTATCAATATTAGTGGCTTGACGACTGCTTTGGGGATTGGTTCATTAGTCGTTGCTTTGGCCTTACAAAATACCCTCAGTAACTTGGTTTCGGGATTACTATTGTTAATTGCCCGTCCCTTTAAAATAGGTGACTGGATCGAAGCTAATGGGGTAGAAGCAAGAGTAGTTGACCTAAACTGGTGGTCGGTAACGTTATACCACAAAACTCGGGGATATAAAATTGTAATTCCTAACGGCTCACTAGCAGGTGCCACTATAACTAATTATGGGATTGAACCTGTTTGGAAGAAAGTTGAAGTTGGTTTTTCATATGACGATCCTCCCAATCAAGTAATTCCCGCGATGAATAGTTTAGTTGATGGAATTGAAGGAATTGAAGGACCAGGATATGCAGGGATAAGTTCTTATGGTGATTCTGGCATTAATTACGAACTTTGGTATCAAATACTAGCCGATGGAGAGGCGGGGAAAGTATATTGCAAATTGATGTCGCGAATTTACTATATGGCAAAACGAGAGGGGTTTACTATCCCTTATCCTATTCAGATGGAATTTAATCTGGGAGAAGATCGAAAACTTCCCAGTAAGATTCCTCAAATAGTAGAAAATCGCCAGTCAGAAATGGTAGGTTATTTGCGTTCATTATCTTATTTTTTCACTGCTAATGATGCTCAAATCGAACAACTGGCAGCTAAATCTCAATTCAAAATCTATGGTGCAGAGGAGCTAATTACTCAAGCAGGGAAACCCGATGCAGGACTGTATGCCATTTACAAGGGTCGAGTTAAATCTTTTTTAACAGACAATCTAGGTAATATTCAAACAGATAAAAAATTTGGCGTTGGAGATGTGTTTGGAGAAATGGCGATTCACCCAGGAGAAGTCAGTCAGATTTCAGCGATCGCTGAAGATGATGTAGAAGTTGTCGTTATTCCCGGCGAAGAGATCGTTCAATTGATTCAAATTAATCCTAAATTTGCTTCGGAGATAATTCAATTTATCGAAGAACGGAAAAAAGCAATCCGCATTGTTAAAGGGACTAAGGATTCTGTAACTTTGATGAATGGTAATGGTCATCAAAAAGTAAATTTGTAGTTAACAAAGTGAGCCTGATTCGGTAGCGCCCACTACAACCTGGCCCACTATTTAATCTAAGCTCCTTAATGTAAGCTCCATACGGTCCGGTTATCTGAACATCGAGGCAAGTTTTTGGTGAGCATCGTAACGCCGCTGCTCTTCTCAATAAAAACCTTGGCCCCGCAAAATTTCTTAATCTAATTTGTGTCTCCGCTCCACTAAAATAACGTCAAAATCGAAACTATTTTACGGCGGCAAAAAATTATACTCCTGGGTAAAGTAATCACAGTTATTCTGTATAGATTGTGCTTGACAAAATAGACAGTCAACCTGTGATGAATAAGGTTAGACCCCCCTAACTTGTGTACAGTTTTTGTAATTTGTCTAAGTTTGTCTAATCTTTCGGTTTGCCTAATCATAGCCGAATGGCACTGAAATAAGCCATGTGGGCAATGCCCACCCTACGGAATATCAGGGCTTTTAGCGATTTATAAACCCTTATTTCAGTGCCATTCAATCATGGCCGTTACTGCTTCAACAGCATCTCTGAGGGTATTGAATGTCTAATTCACTCACATTCGCCACCTGGTTTTGGCTACTCGTTCCAGCGTTAATTTGTTTAGGGTTGTCGGTTTTTCGATATCAACTTGAGCGTCGCCAATCGAAGCGGCGGCGCCATTCCTTGAAAAGTAGACCTCATTCTCGGACTTAAAGCCCTGAAGGCTAAAAGATAAAGAAATATTCCGCAACTCATAGATTTAAGAAAAAGATTTAAGAAAAATATGGCAGTTGGCACACTCTTCGCTTTTGCAGTTTATCTATTGGCCATGCTAGGCGTTGGACTGATTTGCTTCAGACAGACTAGCAAACATGCCGATTACGTTCTCGGTGGCCGCAGACTGGGTCCCGCTGTGGCGGCGTTGAGCGCTGGCGCATCGGATATGAGCGGCTGGTTGCTTTTGGGCTTACCCGGCGCCTTCTACGCCTTTGGGATGAATCAGTCTTGGATTGTGATTGGCTTAATAATTGGGATTTTTCTGAATTGGCAGTTTATTGCCAAACGACTGCGGATTTACACGGCAGTCTCTGGCGACGCCCTCACTTTACCAGACTTTTTAGATAATCGATTTCGCGATCGCTCCCGAGTGCTGCGGATAATTTCCGCCATTGTGATTCTGGTGTTCTTTACCCTCTACACCTCTGCCGGGCTGGTGGCGGGCGGGGTTTTGTTCGAAGAGACCTTTGGCCTCAATTACACCGTCGCCCTTTGGATTGGAGCCGCCATTATTGTGGGATATACCTTCCTGGGTGGATTTCTAGCAGTTTGCTGGACCGACTTTATCCAAGGCGTCATTATGTTTCTAGCCATTCTGATTGTGCCGAGTATGGCGATCCAATCCTTAGGCGGGTTGGGTGAAACGGCGGCTCAGGTTGGCGTAATTAACGCCGAATTTAACAACATCTTTGCGGATACCTCATTCCTGGGGATTGTCTCCTTGATGGCGTGGGGGCTGGGCTATTTTGGACAACCCCACATCCTGGCTCGCTTTATGGCGCTGCGATCGCCCAAAGATATTCCCACCGCTCAAGTGATTGGGCTGTTCTGGATTATCCTGGCCATGTACGGGGCCTTATTTACGGGCTATGCTGGCGTCACTTACTTTGCAGATGCGCCGCTAGAGAACCCAGAGGCGGTATTTTTGCAGTTTACTCAAGTATTGACGAACCCTTGGATTGGGGGGATATTGCTAGCGGGTGTGCTAGCCGCCATTATGAGCACTGTCGACTCCCAGCTGCTGGTTTGTTCGAGCGTCATTTCAGAAGATTTTTATAAGGGGCTGCTGCGCCCCCATGCGAGTGACCAGGAACTGGTGAATCTTGGTCGGATTAGCGTGATTGGAGTGGCCCTGATTGCAACCCTCCTAGCCTCCAATCCAGAAGCCGGAATTCTGACGCTCGTGAGCTATGCTTGGGCTGGATTTGGGGCTGCATTCGGCCCAGTTGTCATTCTGTCGTTATTTTGGCCGCGGATGACCCGCAATGGCGCAGTAGCTGGAATCGTGGCGGGGGCATTGACGGTGATTGTGTGGAAGCAACTCGAAGGAGGGATATTTGATATCTATGAAATTGTTCCAGGATTTATTTTGGCCCTGATTGCAGTGATTGTCGCCAGTTTGATTGATATTACACCCTCCATTGAAATTCGCCAGGAGTTTGCCCAAGTACGGGATCGAAACATAGAATATTGATGATTCAGAATTATCCAAGAGAAAAGTAGAAACACTGACTGGTAAGAAGCTCCGGCTTCCAGCGACAAGGAAGCTGGAGCTTCCTAAGCTATAGCGTCTCTCAATTGCATTGACTACACCCTACACCCTACACCGAATGGCACTGCAATAAGCCATGTGGGCAATGCCCACCCTACCAAATATCAGGGCTTTTAGCGATTTATAAACTCTTATTGAGGAACGCCAGTATAAAGCATGTCAAGTCATGCCGCTGGAAAAGCTGACTGTTGAGAGCTGACCGCTGCCTGCTCGCCTGAAAAAGAATACGCAAATTAAAAGCTCGTTGGCGGATCAGAGCTTTTCAGATTCTTCGTAGATAGTCTCAATCAATCCTGATACTTCAGCTGGGGTCATGATCGGACTATCCGGCAAGTTGACAGAGGGCCAAGCCTTGATCAGGTCTTCTAGCGTGGACTTAATCGTCTGATCAACCTCAGGATATTGCGCCGCTAC
>JAKSDM010001621.1 GCA_022360135.1 Pseudanabaenales cyanobacterium
AGTCGCCAAACGCCATCCCAGTCCGACGGCAATGCTTGATCGCACAATTCTAGACTCGATTGAAGATATTTTTGAGCCGGTTTATCCTGGGGCCAACGCTGCAAACAAGCCGCAAATTTTTTCTTCGCCTGAGCCCAGTCTTGCTGACGGTAAGCGACAAGTCCCTGACTAAAGGTTTCGTTCCATTTAACTTGTTCAACACTCAGCTGACCGTGGCGTCCTAATAACTCAAAAACCCGAAGCTTGTCATGTTTTCCCACCACCTGAACTAACCCAATCTCACGGGTCGCCATCGTTGGCTGAATCTGTTGTTGAGTTTCTTCCAACAGGAGAATTGGGACGCCAAACTGTTTGGCCACCCCCTTCAACCGAGCCGCCGTATTCACCGTATCGCCTAAGACGGTATAGGAAGTCGCCCATTCGGGTCCCATATTGGCCAGAATCAAAGGGCCGGTAGCTAACCCAATATGGAGGGTCACCTCAGACAGATCAGAGGCTGTGCCAGTGGCCTTCTTCAACTGTCGCCGCAGTTCTTGTAACTTCGAGATCTGACTTAAGGCGGCTTCACAAGCGCAGTGGGCATGAACCGTTTCTTCGACAAAAGGCGGCGCCCAAAAGCCCTTAATCATCGTGTCTACAAATTCAGTAAAGCCCTGTTGTTCAGCCACAGAGGTCGACAGGAGACCTAAGTAAAGATTGATCACCTCTAATTGTTTTTCTGGGGGAAGCACATTGGCAATGGTTTGAAATCCATCAATATCAGACATTAAGACCGTGACGATCTGCTTCTCGCCAGTTGTTTGTAAGGCCTTACCCCTTTGTTCATGTTGAGCCACCACCCGAGGATCCACATATTTGCCAAACAGTTCTTTCAGTTTTTCTTTATGCGCTAGCTCCCCGAGCATATGATTAAACGTGGCGTTTAATAAACCGACCTCGTCATTAGAGCGCACGTCTAGCAGCTCTACCGATTTGCCTTGTCGAAGCCGCTGAACTTGGTGGGTCAAATGTCGCAGTGGACGCACAATACTGAAGGTCACTCCTGACGCATAAATCATGCCCAACGCCACGGCTCCCGCCGTGATTAAAAGGCCATTGCGCAGTACCTCGCGCTGATGTTGCGCACTCAATTGCGCCATACTGATGGTATAGCTTCCCAATTCATTCAGGATGGTTTCAATTTCTTGGTTGAGGTGATCTTCTTCTGCTTCTATCCGAAATTCTAAGTCATAGATGTGTTTCCCCCGTTCTCCAGATTCAAGGCGCTCTAACAGGTTAACGGCGTGATCGTGAAAGTCTTGATGTTCTTGTTCAAT
>JAKSDM010001096.1 GCA_022360135.1 Pseudanabaenales cyanobacterium
ACAAGCCTTAGAAGCCGGAACACGCTTGAAACAGACATTTTGGCTGCAGCAAGACGCTGCGCTGCGGGCTGAGGTGATGACGGTTTTAGGCCAAGCCAGTTATTGGGTTAGAGAACTCAATCGCTTAGAAGGCCATAGCCACTATATTCAAGACATCAGTTTCAGTCCAGATGGTAACATCATCGCCACCGCCAGTCTGGACGACACAGCGAAACTCTGGAGCCGAGACGGCAGCCTACTACGAACTCTAACCGGGCATTCTGATGCGGTTAAAAGTGTGAGTTTTAGCCCCAACAGCAACATGCTTGCGACTGCCAGCAATGATCAAACGATCAAACTGTGGACCCTCGACGGCCAGGAGATCATAACCCTGAATGGACATGGGGATTGGGTCAATAGTGTGAGTTTCAGCCCCGATGGTCAGACGATCGCCACCGCCAGTTTTGATCGCACCGTAAAACTCTGGACTCAAACGGGTGAGGAACTCGCGGTTCTAGCCGGACATGAGAATGGGGTCAATAGTGTGAGTTTCAGCCCCGATGGTCAGACGATCGCCACCGCCAGCCATGACACAACCGTAAAGCTTTGGAGCATTGAGGGGCAACTATTACACACTTTCAAGGGGCACCAAGATGAGGTCTATGATGTGAGCTTTAGCCCAGACGGGCAAACCCTGGCCACGGCTAGCAAAGATCATACCGTCATCCTTTGGAATAGCGCTACAAGAACTAAACAACTATCTCTTAAAGGGCATCAAGATACTGTCTTTAGCGTGAGATTCAGTCCAGATGGTCAGATGATTGCGACCACCAGTGAGGACGAAACTGTAAAATTCTGGACACGCGAGGGCCGGGAAATCATCACGCTTCATGGTCATCATAGTCGAGTGGATAGTGTTTGGTTTAGCCCCGATGGACATACCCTTGCCTCTGCTGGTTTTGATAAGACGATCAGGCTCTGGCGGCTGAATTTACCTAACCTTATCCCAATCTACAACGCACACAATGCAACAATTTATGGTGTGGACTTTAGCCCCGACGGTCAGATGATCGCCACCGCCAGTCATGATAACACCGTTAACCTTTGGACAAGAGACGGGCGTCTGAGCCAAACCCTAACCGGGCATCAAGGTCCAGTCATTAGCGTGAGTTTCAGTCCCGATGGTCAGAGCATCGCCACCGCCAGTGCTGACCAAACAGTAAAACTCTGGGACTGGAATGGCCAGGGAAAAAATACTCTCTCAGACCACCAAGCCGCAATATCAAGCGTTAGCTTCAGCCCCGACGGTCAGATCATCGGCACAGCAAGCTGGGATCAAACTGCAAAACTCTGGGGCCGGGACGGTCACTTGATCCGGACATTGGAGGGGCATAAGGATGGGATTCTCAGTATTAGTTTCAGTCCCGATGGTCAGAGCATCGCCACTGCCAGTCAGGATAAAACAGCGAAGATCTGGACAATAGATGGCAAAGAATTAAACACCCTGACTGGGCACAATGGCGCCGTCTATTGGGTGCGCTTCAGTCCTGATGGCGACCTAATCGTCACGGCTAGTGAAGACAATACGGCAAAGCTCTGGACAATAGATGGCCAGGAGATCCTATCGCTGAAGTCCCACTCGGCTGGTGTATTGGGGCTCAGCTTCAGTCCCGATGGTCAGCGCATTGCTACGGCCAGTGATGACAACACTGTAAAACTCTGGCAGCGGGACGGAACCTTAATCACAACGCTCATCGGCCATCAGGGGCCCGTCAATGGACTGAGTTTCAGCCCAGATGGCGCCATGCTTGCTTCTGTTGGCGCAGATCAACAAGTCCTGATTTGGAATATCCAAGATTTCACCCTGGATGGTTTACTGGCCTATGGCTGTGGTTGGGTTGGCGACTATCTGAAGACTAACGCTGCGGCCCCTCGTCATCTTTGCAATAGTGTTAACCGTTAGTGTACCTAAGCCAGAACCTGGCGTTCCTTGTGTTCCTCGTTTGCATGAACTACACCCTACATCCTGTATTCCACACAAGGGAGAATCGATATAAAACTTTAGCCGTTGAGCAAACGTTTCAAAGGGCATAGCAATCCTAAATCAGTTGTAAACCCTATGAAATTAGAATCTTTGCTAGATAAGGGTTACATAGTCTTGAAAAGCCTTTGGCGTCTACAAATCAAATAGGATTGCGATAGATAAACCCTTTCATCTTGGATTCTAATACTCCCCTTCGCTTGAAGACATCAACAGCTTGATTGTAAACTTGAAACAAAACTAGTATTTGTTAGTAGTAAGTCAAAGAATTGATTATCAATTAATCAGTGAAGGGGGAATTATGGATAATAAAGGGACAGGTTGGGTGCCAGACTTTCCTAATGTAAAAGATTATACTCTTAAAAGTAAGAAAATTCAAGCCCTGACTAGCCAAGTTCAAACAGATCGGTTTACGGGGTCTATCGAAGATCTAACAGAACAAGTTTCTCAAGCTTTGAAACTGCTTAGAAACTCTAAAAATACAAACAGTGAAGATTCAAAAAAACTGAAGAGCTTAATCGAAAAACTCAATAAAAAAGCAGCTGGAGGAATTTATTTTGCCCCTACAAAAGTCCCTAAAATCCTCAAGCCAGGTATGTCTGATCCAGAAATTATCAAGTTAAAAAAGTATTTGCAATCTGCTTACCCAGAAATTAAGCAACTTTCGCCTAACGACTCTTATGCTTTTAACCCAACTTTCGATGAACTAATTAAAGTATTGATTGAACACTTTAAGGCTACTAGGGATCTTCCAGAAAACGGAATAGTTGATGGGCAAACTATGGATGCTCTTTTGTGGTCTAGTGACGCCAAAAAAAGGATAAAGGAGTTCGAGTCGAAGGAGTTCGATGCCAAGCTTTCTTGTTACCAGGATTACTTAGGTGAGGAAAAAGCAAAAGAAATTTCTATTCTTCTCAAAGATCTCAAAAAAAGTGAAGGAGAAATTTTGGGCATTGAAGATGAAACACTTAGGGAGGTAGAGGCAAAACAGAAGGAGGTGGCCGACAAAATGGAAACCGCCCAAAAAACAGTAAAAGATTTTTTAGAAGAACGTAAGATAAAGCTTCCCAAAATTGTAAATGATTGGCTTGAGCCTTCAGATAAAAGTGCCATTAAAAATCTATTAAAGAGTTTAAAGATCGAAAATAATAACGGTGAAACATTATATTCATATGACAAAAACACATCTAAAGAAATGACAGATGGCATCAGTGAACTTGTTAAAGTACTCTGCGAAATCCCCTGTTTTTTGCAACGACCAGGTAAGAAAATAGAGAATATTGATGCTCCAATACCAGATCAGCTGTTTGAAAGTGTTCTTAAAAGGATAACATCAAACCAAGTATTTGCTCGGGTTGTCTGGCTAATGAAGCCAGTTAATCCATCAGTATTTAGTATAATAACGTTGGCATTACGTGGTTCTAATGAGGATATACCGCCTTCATATGAGTCCGCGCGTCAGAAGCTAGAAGACGCTTCTGACAGACTCATAGAACAACTTGCTGTGTTAGGAATAAGCTTTAAGAAAACCAGCCCTTATCCTGATTCTACTGCCGATCATTTAGCAATTGATCCTAAGGTTCGGGAGGCGCTAAATGCAATAATTCAATTCAACAAAAAGCATAGCATCAAAGATAGTTGCCGATCGCCACTTAATATATCAGATATCTCAGAGATATCAGATATCTCAGAGATCCATGAGATCTATGATGATTTCGTTTGTGAGCAACTAACTAGCGCCGTTCGACAGAAGATTAACCGATTAATTTATCCCATTGTTAAAGCCGTTTTTCAAATCATCATGCCCCTGGGACAACATGGCAACCTTGGGAAAGCTATGGAGCAAGGATTCGAAACCTTTAACAGTCTTGTTAGGAAGGCGACAAAACAAGGAAAAGATAACGCCAAAACATCTGATGAAAAACTCAAACAGCTCATCACTGAGACAATTCAACAGGGGGCAATAGAGAAAACAGATGTGCTAAAAAAGATGGAAACAGTTGATGAGACTGAACACTTGGAGAGCATATGTTTGTCCGCCATTCGAGAAGTTGCCAAAATGGTAACATCCGAACCTAAGAGTGAGGTCCGTAAGGCCCTACATATGCTGGTGGACAATAAACTTATAGAAGAGTATGACCTAAATCTTAAGTTGATGTCAGACGAATCTTCTGCCCAGAAGCCATTGCTGGAAATCTTAGATTCTGAAAGCGGGCAAGACCCAGAAGCTGATTTACAAATACCCATTAGTTGGAGCCTGCATCAAAGTATCAAAGCGCAATATATAGAGCAGGCAGATAAGAATTCAAAGCAGGCAGATGGAGATACCCACAAATCGACATACCTATTATTGCCAGATTTTGTAGATCTCAGTCTGTGGTGCTCATCTATTGAAGATCAAGGCTCAATAAATTCATGTACAGCCCATGCGGGTGTGGCGTTAACCGAATATTTTGCCAAAAAAGCGTTCGGAAAGTACACCGACGTTTCTCCTCTGTTCCTCTACAAAGCAGCTCGAAATCTAATGCAACGTCAGGGTGATACCGGGGCGTCTGTGCGGGAAACTATGAAAGCGATGGTTTTATTTGGCATCCCCCCCGAAGAACACTGGCCATACGACGAAGAAAAATATGATGATGAGCCGACGTCTTTTTGCTATTCTTTTGCCCAAAATTATCAGGCCCTCAAATATTTCCGTCTGGATTATGCTGGCATTTCTCAGGATGCGCTGCTGATTCAAATCAAAGCAGTTTTAGTCGCCGGTTTTCCCTGTATGTTTGGCTTCACGCTCTACACTTCCATTCATGATGAAGCTAATGTTGAAAAGGGATATATTCCCTACCCTAGCCAACTCGACCAAATGGAGGGGGGACATGCCGTGGTGGCGGTGGGCTATGACGACCATCGCATGATCGAAAATGCTGATGGCAAACGGTCCGAAGGGGCAATCTTGATCCGCAATTCTTGGGGCGCTGAGTGGGGGAGAGGGGGCTATGGTTGGCTACCCTATGACTATGTTCTAGCTGGACTCACCGCCGATTGGTGGTCCCTATTTCAGTCTGAGTGGTTCGAATCAGGCCAGTTCGGAGTCGGAACAAACCTTTGGCCATCTGATCGGATAGGAGGAACTTATAATCCTGAGCTAGCGATTAACCGTTCGGAGAAACAAAATTAGAATCAAAATCAATCTAATCCCTAAGGTTGAGCAAGGTAGCGATTGTCTTGAATGTCAAGTTAAAAAGGAATATTTCAGCAGAAAGAAGCCATTCGATGTAGGGTGGGCAACACTCCAAGCATCAATAACCAACACATCATGCAAAAGCCTCCACTGCCCACCATCAAAATGTTTCGCTATGTAGATCAATGGCGCAATCATTGATTTTTCTAGTGCGATCTCACCCCCATCTTCACTAAAATTGCAATCATATGACTCTCACCCCTCTCGCGTTACCGCGATCGCATCTCTCCGACTGCGATCGCACCCCCATTGCTACTAAAATTGCAATCACATGACTCTCAATCCTCTTCCTGTAGCGCGATCGCACGATGCCGAAAGAACCTCTCAACCTCTCAACCCACCTGACCTCTTCCTGAGCTTCTCGCTAGCTATTCCCATTCCAAGGATTAACCAGCATCGCTCCAGTGGGTTCAAAATCGGCGATATTTCGAGTCATCAAGTGTAGACCATGTCGCCGGGCTGTTGAA
>JAKSDM010001420.1 GCA_022360135.1 Pseudanabaenales cyanobacterium
CGCCCGAACATGCGCATCCGCCACATCACGAACATCAACTAACTGAAAACCCAGCTTAGGCAGCCCCGGTAGTTTTCCTTGAAGCAGCTGTGTGACAATTTCAATGGAAGTGGAATAGTCATTACTCATCACCGGGCCGACAACGACCGATGGCTGAATGGTGGTCAATTCCAATCCAGCGCCTTCCCGCTTCACATAATCCCACGCGGCTTTTTCAGCTAGCGTCTTAGATAATGAATAGGCAGTGTGATCGTTCAAATTTTCTGGGTTCGACCAATGCTCTTCAGTTAAGACTTCGGGAAGTCTATCTCCCCACCCATAATCGATGGCGGCTGTGGATGAAGTCATCACGACTCTTTTAACCCCCGCGCATTTTGCCGCCTTTAATACTCTCAAAGCGCCTTCTCTGGCGGGAACAATTAATTTTTGGACGTCATGGGGAAGATTGGCGGGAAGAGGCGAGGCAATGTGCTGAACAAAACTAACGCCCTCGACAGCCTTGTCCCATCCTTGATCTGAACTAAGATCCGCTTCAACAATCTCAATGTTGACCGCTTCGCCAGAAAAAGTTCCGAGTATTCGATTGAGTCTTGCGCCCTTGGAGGCGTCTCTGACCGTGCCCCGGACTTCGTAACCTCGCGCCAGCAGCGCCAGAATTGTATGCGATGCAATGAAGCCAGACGCCCCTGTAACCAAAACTTTCGCCACTGCCTGCTCCTTTTTTACAATTTGCCGTCTAATGTGATTTTGCCAGTAATCGATCGCGAAAATAGTGAAACGTCATGGTCAAGTTATTCGCACAACCGAGACTGAGGAAGTGGAGCGATTGGAGCGCGAAGATTTGAACCAATTCCAGGCCAATGTGCTCACTGCTGCAGTCCCTAAACGCTCAGCAGCTTGGCCGTCAGAGTTGAATGGGGCGATAGTCGTTTGCCCAAGCCTTAACGATACAATACCCATGGTTATAGGCGAAGCTATGGCTTGTGAACGGCCTCCCTAGAGATCAAGATTCTCTGCATAAACCAGCCGTGTCGCCGCCCGTTGCTCGAACAGCATATACTCCTCCATCACACTCCAGAAAAAAGCGCGGAGGGTTTTCCGTCGGGTTTCACTGGGAATTGTGTAATCAAATTGCGAATCGCATAGCTTGAGCTTTGCTAAGTGATTCTCACATCCACATCCATGCTCAATAAAGTAGCCATAACGGCTCGATACGCTATCAATAAACCGCCTTAGCATTGACACATATCCACCATGCAAGATGGCGTCAAATTTTCGCGCCACTGCCACATCCTGCTCGCTAAAGCGAAACGAGCGAATTTCGAATAAATCCGATCGTTGCAGTGGGTGTAAAAAAGTCCAGTAGAAGGTGGCGGGAACGTCATAGCCCAGCTGATCAAAGAGATCGCTGACGATATTGACCAGCGCCATTCGTTCGGTTTGCTGAGAACAGCTCGATTGCAC
>JAKSDM010001592.1 GCA_022360135.1 Pseudanabaenales cyanobacterium
AGAGGGGGTTGACACTTCTGGAGGAGCCACTCGATCGAACTCTTCTCGAATCACGCCGACATTCTTCTCCAGAAATTCCGAGATTTGATCTGGCTGGCCGAAAGAGGAAGCACTCAGATGGGGTGCGTAGAATGCATAGGGTCGTTGCTCGGCTGCCTGAAATCGAGTTCGTGTGGTTAGCAGCATTCTTAGCCAGCGCCAGGGTTCAGAAAAAACACATAGTGGAACCCCAGCCAAATATGAATGAAGAATAGAATGAAGTTCAGCGTCGTGACGGACCTTAAACAAATACCGTGTCAGACGATAGAAGCTCACTGCAGGAGCCAGTTTAGTCCGGACCTTCTTTAGAACTGTCTTCATACGTTGACTTCGCCAAATCGATGAACAGACTTTTGTGGTTAACCGACTAATAATATTTGTCTAAGTCTATCGCCTTATCTGTGACAAACTGGTGACGATAAGGGACGGGCTGGAAAATGACGTCCCACTATAGGGAACCCTCAGTAGACTTTGCAGGCCGTGCGCCCTTACCGCAGACCTGAAATCGGCCAATCAGAAATGATGCTAAATCGAAAGGGCTGGGGGTCAAATAAATCGAGATAGGCTTGATTCAAGTAAGCCTCATCCTGAGTCTGGTTCAACAGATATCGATTAAAGAAGGACAGACTGAGCGATCGCAATGCCGGTTGGGCTAACTTTGGGTCTGGACCAATCAAACCATCGGGAACGGGCAAGGCGCCCCGATTCTCCCCACCCAAAAATGAAAAATGGGTGCCATTTTCCATCACGACTAAATACTTCTCTTCCGCTTTCAGCCAGCCAAAGGATTCAATTTGTTCTGGCAGCGCCGGGGCGAAGTAATCGTTGACGCCCGCAATCAACATCACGGGCGGCTGCAATTGCCCCAAGCCCTCCTGCCCAAACACATGACTGGTTAACGGATTGATGGCGATGACCGCCTTAATCCGACTATCTTGAACAGCTAGTGAGGTATCGCTGGGGAGTTCTAGCAGCCGACACTGAATCAACAGGGATAAATTTAGGGTGGGTCGCTCCTCCAACGTTGCCCCACAGCGATCGGCCAATTTATCGCGGTTTAATGTTGCTCCCCCCGCCGCCAGTACGGTATAGCCGCCAAGAGACTGTCCTAAGACACCGACTGCTGCTAGATTGAGAGCTTGTAAGGTCGGATCGGCCTGAGCCCGGTTTTCCAATTCATCTAAAGCCGCTGTAATGTCCAGAGGACGACTAATCAGTTCCCTCGGATCGGGAGCGCCCTCTAAGCCGCGGAGAAAACGAGTAAACTTTTCGGCGCTGGTGCCAATATGTTCCAGAACGACGATGGCGTATCCATGGGAGGCCAGATGGGCCGCCAAATAGCTGAATGTTTGGCGATCGGAGGCGATGCCATGGGAAATGATAATGACGAGAATAGACGTTGGCTGAGCAGAGTTGAAATTCGGTCGATACAAATCTGCGTTTGAGCGATCGGGTCGGTTAGGCGTTTGAAAGGTCCAGGTTTCACGTTGCCAGGAATAGGGCCCCGATTGGCTAGGATCAGCCCGATTGGGTAAAGGCATTGCATTATTAGCTGCAGCCTCCTCAGCCTGCTGTCGAATCTGGGCGACCACAGCATCCCGCTGTTGAAAAATCTGCTGATTCTCATCCAAAATTTGCAGGGCCAACGGCAGATTAAGCTGAATCGTCTTGAGGGGAAAATGGCGGATCACATTGATCACGGTACATCCCTCATCATCGGCGGCTGCCAGGATAACAGCGGCTCGAATCGCGTGAAATCCATTCAGAAAATTATCGGTTTGAACAACCTGGCCTATCCGATCCAACAGGCGTTCACCGACAGGCGAGTAGGTGAATTGGGAAATCATCACCGAATTGATATCAAAACGGCGGTTTAAGAGGGCCTGTAATGAATCGAGTTGCTCTTCACTCAGTCGCTTAGCGTAGAAGCGGAAGCGGTCTGTAATTTCGCCATCTTCGGCAAAACGGTCCAAATCTTCGACCCAGATGGTGGGCTCAAAGGGACCATAGAAAAACTGGATGCGCTCCGCACTCCAGCCTGACGTCGCTGTTAGCAGGCTGGAAATTAACCCTAAGGCGAGCGAGCGAGATATCCTATTTTTCAGGACATCTTTTAGGCTATGGACATAGGTTTGAGGGAGTGATGATCTTTTAATCATGAATTATTCCATCTGGCATGGTTGCACCGGCAAAGTCGGTCTCGTCAAGGACCGCATGCGCAAAACCGGCGCCCTTAAGATTGACGCTATTGAACTTTACGCCCTTGAGATTAACGCCCCTGAGGTCAGTTTTACTTAAATCAGCTTTCCTGAGGTTAGCCCCATTCAGATCAGCCTGATAAAAATTGGCTTTGATCAGGATGATTTGACTCAAATTCGCTTTGATTAAGTTAGCCTGACTTAAAGATTCCAAGCGCCTGCGGTTAAGATAACCAGTCTTGGGGATAAAGTCTGCCTGAAAAAATCGTGTTTTCAGAAATCC
>JAKSDM010001637.1 GCA_022360135.1 Pseudanabaenales cyanobacterium
ATTGATCTTGCAGTGCGGGAATCTGGACTGCCCTATGAAGCATTTCCAGAAAACTGTAGTTTCACTCTAGAGCAAATGTTTGATCCTAAGTTTTTTCCCAATGATTGAATTGGCCTGTTGATTCCCTGCCTCCCCTGCTCCCCATCCTGCAGGGATTTTGGATTTTAGATTTTGGATTTTGGATTTGATTTCCCTCCCCCCCTCTCCCCCTCTCCCCCTCCTCCCCTGCCTCCCCTGCCCTTTCCATCATCACTAAGCTTCTCTGCCCCGCCCCTGATGCAGTCCAAAATTGTCCGGATACTGGCAGCACTTCGCCCCAAAGCTCAATTCTTCTGGCGTCGCATCCAGCTAGATTGGCGTAGATTACAGCCGCCCTATCAACGGGGGCTGCAAACCGTCCTGATCGTCCTGTTCCTGGGGGTAACGGGGCGATCGCTGCCCTACCTAGCGCCCATCCATGCAGCAGATTTAGTTCAGGATCAACAGGCAATTGAATTTCGCGATCGTAACGGTCTACCGCTGGGCGCGCTCCTCACCCGAAACCAAGACCATACGGCAGTTGTAAGTCTCGATCAAGTATCGCCGCACTTCATCCACGCCATTCTGGCAGCGGAAGATCAGCGGTTTTATCAACATGGGGCGTTAGATCTGAGGGCGATCGCGCGGGCCGCCCTAGAAGCCGTTCAAGCGCGGCGGATTGTCAGCGGCGCTTCTACCATCACCATGCAATTGGCCCGGATGCTAGACCCCAACCCCCGCACTTTCTGGGGGAAAGTTCAGGAAGTGTGGCTGTCGTGGCGCTTGGTCGCTGGCATGAGCCAGGATGAAATCTTGGCGGCCTACCTCAATCGCTTACCGATGGGGGGGAATGTATACGGGGTGGAAGCCGCCGCTCAGGTATATTTTGGCGCGCCTGCGGCAGACCTGACTGTGGCCCAGGCCAGTCTTTTGGCGGCGTTGCCCAATGATCCAACCGATCTAAACCCCTATGATCACTGGAAAGCGCTGAAGCAACGACAGACCTATGTTCTGCAGCGGATGACGGCAGACGGCTATCTAACTCCTGATCAAGCCGATCGGGCATATGCCGAAGCGGTCGCCCTGCAGCCTCGCCAGCAAGGGATCATCGCTGCCCCTCACTTCTTGTTTTGGCTGGCCGATCAGCTCCCCCCGCACCATCCCACTCAAATCCGCACCACCCTAGACCGCTCCCTGCAGCAGTTTGTAGAAGCTCAGACGCAGCAGGTAGTCAGCCCCTTGGCGTCCCACAATGTCCATCATGCAGCGGCATTGGTAATTGACAATCACACGGGCGAAATCCTGGCCTATGTGGGCTCCCCCAACTACTTCGCCGCCGCCCAAGCAGGCCGCAACGACGGTGTCCAAGCGCTGCGCCAACCCGGTTCAACCCTAAAACCCTTTCTGTATCAATTGGCCCTGGAAAACCGGGTTATCCGCCCCAACACCGTCCTGGCGGATGTCCCCACCCACTATCCCATTCCTGGCGCCCAACTCTACAGCCCACTCGATTACAGCGAAACCTTCCGAGGCCCCGTCCGCATTCGCATCGCCCTAGCCAACTCCCTCAATATCCCAGCTGTTCGCGTCTTAGAGAAAGTTGGCGTGCCTGCATTCCTCAACCGACTGCGCCAACTCGGTTTTCAACATCTCAATCAGCCCCCAGAACACTATGGCTTAGGCTTAGCCCTCGGCAGCGGCGAAGTCAGCCTTTGGGAATTAGCCAACGCCTACCTCACCCTGGCCCGAGGAGGCAACCGGTCTGACTTTTTAGTGTTGAAAGCTGATTCGAGTTCTGAATGGCCACCCTCAACCCCCAACCCCCAACCCTCTCTCTCTCTCCCCCTCTCCCCCCTCTCCCCCTCTCCCCCTCTCCCTCTCTACTTCTCTCCCCTCTCCCCCTCTCCCCTCCCCCCCTCTCCCGCCTCCTGGTCCCTAATCACCCACATGCTCAGCGATCGCCACGCCCGCGCCGCCTCATTTGGGGTCGATTCCGTCCTGAATGCGCCCTTCCCGGCAGCTGTGAAAACGGGCACCTCTTCAGATTTTCGGGACACCTGGACCGTGGGGTTCACAACGGATTACACCGTCGCCACCTGGGTGGGAAATTTCGACGGGGAGCCGATGCGGCAGGTGTCGGGGGTAACCGGATCCGCCCCCCTGTGGCGGCGGATTATGTTACATCTGCATGAACGTCACGAACCTGATCCGTTTCCACCGCCAGTCGGTTTGACGCAGCGGCCGATATGCGCCCTTTCTGGAATGCGGCCCACGCCCGCCTGCCCAGCTGTGGTGCAGGAATACTTCTACCCAGAGGATTTAGCCGACTATGAGCGCCAATCCGATCCGTTTTTCCAACCAGTTGGCTTGGATGTATCTGCCCAATCAGAGGATGAGGGTTCAGAATTC
>JAKSDM010000526.1 GCA_022360135.1 Pseudanabaenales cyanobacterium
CCTGCTCTCGTAACCGCAAAAGGTGTGCTTCTCATACAGGAATTCACTAACAATCTGATAAGATTAGAAAAGGAATGTTTACGCAAAAACAAGGGGTTCAAACCCTTCAAAAGTCCAGTAAAGTAGATAGAACAGGAATCCTGGATCCTGTAAGATCGTCCCCTGACCAGGAGAATATAACACTTTATAGTTCGAGATTTGCCCCTGCAATAACGCCAAGTATCCTCGACTCGCGCAGACGACGAATTATTCTATATTCCCATGACACCATGGGACTGGGGCGCACACGGCGCAACATGCTGATTGCCCAAAGACTAGCCGCCTCTTCTTTACAAGTTGACATCTTGATGATCTCAGGAATGTGGGAAGCCAGCAAATTCTTGCTTCCCCCCAACGTTGACTGCCTAACGTTGCCCGCCCTCTACAAAAACCCAGAGGGGCAATATCAAGCCCGTCGCCTGAGTATCTCTCTGAAAGACATCACAAGGCTAAGATCCAAGATAATTCAAGCTGCTGTAGAGGGATTCGAACCCGATATCCTGATTGTGGACAAGGAACCACGGGGTGTGATGCGAGAACTAGACGCCACCCTGAAGTATTTGCACACGCAAGGACATACTCGGTGCATCTTAGGGGGTTTAGATAAACTGGCCGCCGTGCAGGAAGATTGGAACTGTTCTGCTAATGAGGATGCGATCCGAGACTACTACGATGCGATTTGGATCGATGGGAATCCAACGGTTTATAGCACTGCTCATGAGTATCACTTTTCCCAGAATGTTGGCGCCAAAATTCGCTACACAGGCTATTTAGATCAGCGGGCACAGCTCAAGTATGCTGCCGCTAAAAGTATGGAAGCGTTGATAGACCTGGGTCTCCCTCCTGGTGAGCTGGTGTTGTGTATGGCGGGTGATGGACAGGATGGAGCACACCTGGCTGAAGCCTTTGCCCAGGCTGAAATGCCGCCAGAAACTAATGGCGTAATTTTAACAAATCCATTTATGCCTCTAGAACAGCGGCAAAAGTTACATCAATACG
>JAKSDM010001239.1 GCA_022360135.1 Pseudanabaenales cyanobacterium
TCTTGACGTACTTTGACGTATTGGGTCCACCGCTTACCCCCGTCGTAATTCGATTCCTGGGATCGAGGCTCTCCGTCGGAAAATCGGGCTCAGCCAGCGCCGCTGCATCCCGCTGCAGCGAAAAAAGCTCTTCAATAAAGTGTGGAACAGTAATCACCGTCGGTCCCATATCAAAGGTAAATCCGTCAACCTGACGGACATATGCGCGACCACCCGGACTATCCAACTTTTCAGAGATAGTAGTGTTGAACCCTAAACTCTGGAGACGGATGCCCAGGGCTAACCCACCCATTCCTGACCCGATAATGACGGCTTTTTGACGACTCATTCCGCACCACAACTGATGACGACGAAACAAGTATAAATCTGATTGCTAGACTCTTGAGTGACGCCCAGCCTCATCCTAAATCCTTCTCCCTGAGAGAAGGACTTTGAGTCTAGCTCCCCTTTTGCCTCGGGGAGAAGGGGCGGGATGAGGGCTTTCAGGGCGTAACTCCGCTAGTACACCCCTCCAGCCCAGAGCGCAATTAGGTTTCTATTGAACGTCTTAATTGATCCTGAATCCTAAGACTGAGCTTTAACAAAAATAGTCAACAGCACGGGACCTAAAAGATGATGATGTCCTGCACATCTCAGACCGGCCTCGGTTCCCATCCGTTCTCTAGTCTGACGACTGTAGAAACGAATCCTGATTGGAGAGAACAAACGCTGCTGCATCCCAGATCGCCACTCAGATAGGGTGTAATCCACCAGATAAAATCGCCCACCAGGTTGAAGCACCCGATGAACTTCCTGCAAAACCCGCTGTGGGTCTGGATAGTGAAGAAAACTGATGGTGTTGAAGGCAGCTTCAAACTGGTTTTCTACAAACGGCATGGCATGACTGACGCCTTGGATAAAAATTAGGCGAGGTCGATAATGGTTATTGCGACGGGCTTGCCGCAGCATTTCCGGCGATAGGTCCAAGCCAATTCCTTGCAGATGAGGAAAGCGCTTGGCCAGACGGTCGAGCAACCGTCCTGTGCCGCATCCGATATCTAGGACATGGGCCTGCTCAGAAAGCTGGATGTACTCTAACAACCGCTTATGAACGGCCTGGTAAAAAACCGAAGGTAATAACCAGTCATAGGTTGGCGCCCAGCGGTCAAAAAAACGAGTTTTTGAAGTCAAAATGTCGTCGGCTATTGGGGGTTGTCCGGCTCTGCTCTTGGCGTCGCCAATCGCAATGGATTCGCGGATGTCATCAGGAAGTGCAGCGGTGTCTGTCGCCATGGGTAAACTCCTTTTCTCATAAGATAGGGAAGATTGCCTAACTATCCTCCACCAACACCCAAATGATTTAACACGGCGGGTCCTGGCAAAGCGGACATTCACTACATGCTAACTCCCCTAGCTCGGCTGCCCCAGCTAGAGCGGCTGATTGAGCGGCAGGGCTATTTTGTCATCCATGCCCCCCGAAAAACAGGCAACGCGGTGGCGGTGATTCTTGGATGAACCTCATCGGCTTTAAGCTTCCTTATCCAGGGTCATCCAAGTCTGTAGAATTATCCTCATCAAGAATTTCAACTCGACAGCGCTTTAAGATAGCCGCATAAATGACTTGCAAAGATATAGACGGGTCATATCTTCGGGTCTGAAATCGCAATTCTTTGCACCGACTACGATACCGAAATATTGGATTTCTCAAGCAGAAGGAGCGTTTTTTAAATTTCCCCCAGCACCAATGAGGTGTTCTGAGTACAGGCGCCATCTCTTTCATTTTGTCCTCCAATAAATTGCTAGATTCGCCGTCACTTAATCAGGGAAAAATCTGTAGCTCCCATCCACAGCTGAAGATCGCCGCCTTGACAACTAAGGTCAGCCCATCCTTCTCAATGACACACAGTTACGCCAGGGTTAAGAACAATTGTTTTTTTTGCATTAGGCAGACCAGTAGACGCCTTGAAATTTGACGCATCAGGTCTTATGGGGATATCCAACGCCACTCACATTCGCCTTTATCTGAGAGTTTCTGGAACCGACTGGAAGATGATCCAAGAATCTCTAGGCAATCTGCATAGGATATTCCAACCTATGCGATGGAAATTGCAGGTTTGACGGAAAGGAGATATGGGGTCCGCCTATCGAAAGGCGAGATTAGTATATATACGCACAACAATAGAAATTATATGTTATACAGATCACCTTATATGTCGAAATTTACACAAGTACGTAATCTGTCAAAAGTCTAGCGCCCCAGTAGAACTGGCGGACTGGGCAAGCAAGGGCGTAGCCCTAATCCCCAACCTTTCATTCGCTGTTAAGCTGACTTTCATCTAGCTAGGCTTTAATACTGCTCATGAATTCTAGCTATGAAGATCTGAATAACGTTCTCGTCGTCATTCCTGTGCTCAATGAAGAAGCGGCGATCGCAGGGGTGATCCGCACTCTCCAATCCTTCAATTTGCAGAAGATTCGAGTTGTAGACAATGGTAGCTGCGATCGCAGCGCGAAGAGAGCGATCGCAGCAGGGGCGGAAATCGTTGACGAACCGATCCCGGGGTATGGCCGAGCTTGCTGGCGTGGATTACAACAGTTACCCTCTGAGATTGAGTGGATTCTGTTTTGTGATGGCGACGGCAGTGACGACTTGAGTCAGCTGCCTGAGTTCTTCGCCCAGCGAACGCATTACGACCTAATTCTGGGAAACCGCCGAGCCACGACCGCAGGCCGTCGAGCCATGACCCCAGTGCAAAACTTCGGCAATGCCTTAGCCACGACCCTAATCCATTGGGGCTGGGGACAGCAATACCACGACCTGGGTCCCCTCCGCCTAATTCGTCGCGCCGCCCTAGAAGACATCCAAATGCAAGACCGAGGATTTGGCTGGACCGTGGAGATGCAGACCAGGGCCATTGAATGCGGCCTCCGCTCCCACGAACTGCCCGTCGGCTACCGTCCTCGACAGGGCGGCCGATCCAAAATCTCCGGCACGCTTTCAGGCGGCATTCGGGCGGGGACTATGATTTTGAGTACACTGGGAAAGCTTTATTGGCGTCGTTTCCTCTCTCCCCCCCTCTTTCCCCCTTCCCCCTTCCTCTGGCTCAGCCCTCTTCTCCTCTTCCTCGGCTGCTTCTGGATCATTCCCCATGGCGATTTTCTCAATCAGGCGGAGGCCGTCCCTAACTTTTGGCTAGGGGCGGGATTGATGGGCTTGGGATTCATCTGCAGCTGGCGGATTCGGTCGCTGCCAGGCTTCTGGTTTTGGAGCGTGGCTATTCTGACCCGGCTGTTACTTCTGCCGATGCATCCAGGGGATGATGTCTGGCGCTATATCTGGGAGGGCTATATTCAGACCTGGGGATTTAGTCCCTATGACTTACCGCCAAGTGCGCCAGAATTGGCGCTTTATCGGCCTGAATGGTGGTCTCAAATCAACTTTCCAGAGGTTTCAGCCATCTACCCACCGATCGCTCAGCTTGGCTTCCGAGCATTGGCGGCAATTTCCCCCTCTCTGGGGTTGTTCAAGATTGCGATCGTGGGTGCAGATCTATTGATCTGTGGTCTGCTCAGTCGGCGATTTGGTTATCGAGCAACCCTACTTTACGCCTGGAATCCTATTGTTCTTTATTCCTTCGCCGGGGGTGCCCATTATGACAGTTGGTTTCTGTTACCGCTAGTCGCCGCTTGGTTGCTGTTTGACAAACCGGACTCTCCCCTTAAAGAAAACAGAGATGGGAATTCAACTGCGTCCAGAGGAACCAGGGGGGGGCGCGATCGCAATATCCTCCCAATGTCTATGACCAGCGCCTTACGGCGAAGCCTAGCCCCTCCCTCTACGATAAGTTCAGTTAAGCAGCAGCGGAGTCAGCGGCGCGATCGCCTCTCCTGCCGCTGGCTGGGTAGCGCCCTTTTGGTTGGGGTCAGTGTTGCTGTGAAGTGGATGTCGTTGCCAATTTTGAGCTTCCTGGTCTGGAGAGCTCTATGGCCAGTGAGGGTGAGATTGGCGTTGTTGACGCTGCTCTGTGGATTACTGCCTCTGGGGTTGAGTGCAATCCCGTTTTGTCATACGGGTGAATGCCCACTCATCCCTACCGGGTCTTTCTTTGTCACCCATGGTCGCAGCGCCGAGTTAATCCCCCACATCGTCACCCAGATTTGGCCGCCATCCCGCTGGGAGAACTGGCTATACGCTTTCCCACTCTGCTTAGCCGTGATTTGGTTGTTACTGAGGGCTCGAAACTTCCAGGAGTTTGCAGAGTGGTATCTTCTCTCCCTAGTCGTAATTTCGCCGATCATCCATGCCTGGTACTTTACCTGGCTAACCCCCTTTAGCGTCGCCAGCCGCAATCTAGGAACTAAACTAGTCAGCCTTTCAGCCCTTGTCTACTTTGTGCTGCCGTACCGGAAAGCCTTAGGGGATTATAGCTGGGAGCTGAGCCATCAGGAACATGCATGGCTATGGACGCCTTTTATCCTCGGTGTACTTTGGACCGTTTGGCGGCAGAACAGCAAAGAAATTGTCCCCTAACCCCCACCCCCCATCCCCTAACCCCCCATCTCCATCCAGAAATGCTGTGAAAAGTTGGGTCAATGAAGCGGAGCAGAATCAGAAATAACAGAGTTTTCAGGGTCTTCTCAGCCGACCTTCAGCTTGAGCGGATTTGATAATACAGTAAGCATCTTGTCTAGATAGTGGGGCTCAGGCCCCTTTCATACTTTCGCTTACCGCCAACCACTCATGGGGGTCCATCTATTGGGCCTGTACTAGGATTTTCAGAGGTCAATGAGGTTAATGATGAAAAAGTTCACTTCTATCCTTTCGCTCCTGCCCGCCCTGCTTCTGCTGGCTAGCTGTTCGGGAGCTTTGTTATCGGCTCAACCGGGAAGCCAATCTGATCAGGCTCAAGTCGTTGACGCCAACGCCAATGAGCCTTTCAGTTACAAGCCTTATGCTGAAGTCTTGGACGCCTATGTCAATGAACAGGGATTTGTTGATTATCAGGGTTTACAGGCCAACCGTCAACGGCTCGATCAATTTAACGCCTCCCTGACAGCTGTCGATTCCGCCACCTATGACAGCTGGACGGAAGCTGAGCAAATGGCGTTGTGGATCAACGCCTACAACTCTCTGACCTTGAAATCCATCATTGACGAGTCTCCTATCAAAGACAGCATTAAAGATATTGTGGGCGTTTGGCGAATTAAGCAGCACGCCGTTTTGGCCGATGGCAAAACCCTGACCCTTAATAACATTGAGCATGATGTTCTGCGAGCCGATTTTAACGAACCTCGCATCCACGTAGCGATTAATTGTGCGTCCTTTAGCTGCCCGGATCTGCGAATGGAAGTTTACACTGGCGACAAACTGGATGCTCAGCTAGATGAACAGGTGCGTCGCTTCTTGTCAAATCCTAAGGGTCTGCGGATTGATCGGGAGGCCGACATAGTCTATCTATCCAAAATTTTCGAATGGTTTGGCGAAGACTGGACGCCTAGTTATGGCGTCGATTCAGGGTTCACGGGCAATCAGAATGAGCGGGCAGTATTGAACTTCATCAGCGGCTATCTGGAGGCTGATGATCAAGCCTATTTAGCTGAGGGAAATTATCGGGTGAAATATATAGACTATGACTGGTCACTTAACGTTCAAAGCTGATGTAGAGTATTGGCCGAGTGTCCCCCTGTGTGGTTTTATCTCAATTCTGACCATGCCGCGTCTTGCTAGTAAGATTGAAGCCATTCTATATCTCAAAGGTCAACCCCTTACGATCGCTAAGCTGGCGGAATATGCCGATTGCGATCGCCCAGCAGCTGAAGCGGGATTGATCGAGTTAATGGCTGATTATGCTCACCGAGATGGCGCTCTAGAAATCGTTGAAACTCCTGAGGGATACAGTCTGCAGCTTAGAAGCGCATTTAAGTATCTGGTGGACGCCTTAATTCCTTTAGATCTAGGTGTGGGGGCGTTGCGGACTTTGGCTGCGATCGCCCTCAAAGGACCCATTGTCCAAATGGAGTTGGTCGAATTGCGCGGCTCTGGCGCCTATCAACATGTACAGGAGTTGGTTCGCTTGGGCTTTGTGCGGAAACGCCGCCAGTCTGATGGTCGTTCCTTCTGGCTCCAGGTGACCGATGAATTCTATAAACACTTCCAAATCGACAAATTACCCCCTCTCACCCTCCCCACCGCCGCCAAAGTTGAATCAGAGGCGGATAAGATGGACAAAAGTCCAAATTCATAGACTGGCCATCGAATTCCGATTCACTTTGTTAAACTTTAATTAAATCAATAAGATACATTAAATTACGGTCATTGGGAGTGGAGATTACTAACTTCCTGGCAAAGACTAAGTTTAGGTGTCAGAATAGATCAAATCCTATACTGGATTTGAGGTAGGAAAAAGCTGTTTTCCAGAGCTTCTTTATTTATGGTCTTTAACCCTGAAAACGCCGATTTCATGAGCATCAATGCGGAAAGCGCTCAGGCCAACCAACTGCTGAAATACCTTCAGCACCAGCCGCCTGAGATTTTGACCCGAGTTGCCCAATCCGTCAGCTCCGAGATCAAACAGATCATTTCTCAAAATGTTCAGGGGCTAGTGGGTGTTCTGCCTTCTGAAGGCTTTAACGTCCAGGTGACAACGGATCGGGAAAATTTAGCAGGGCTTTTGGCGTCGGCGATGATGACCGGCTACTTCCTACGCCAAATGGAACAGCGGATGGAACTTGAGGATAATCTGGCCAGTTCTCTATCCTTAGGCAAAGAAGCAAGCGGCGAAGAACAAGAGTAGACGTCGCCGACTAGCGGCAATGTAGAGACGCCGAAATCCGCCGCCTCTACAAAATTTATAATGATCTAGATAA
>JAKSDM010001114.1 GCA_022360135.1 Pseudanabaenales cyanobacterium
GCCAATATTTCCAAGTGTTAAATTCGCCAGCAGCATCAGAACTGGGGGATTTAGGGGGCCGAAATAACTCCGACTCCAACTTGTGTGTACACTATAGCCTCAAGGGAGAGGGATTTAGGATGTAGAGCTTGCTCTTCCCGTTCGCCTTTGGCGTTCCCGCCGGGTAGAGTGGGCTGAATAGCTGATGACTCAAGAGATATCTATTGTCTGGTATTTTCTTAAATGTAAACCCTATAAAAGGGTTTGCCCATTTGTGACGTGATCTGGGAAGATAGACTTTGATTAAATTGCCCTTTATTTGCACTTTAGCAACCCTATGGGAACACCGACGGATATGGCTAATAGTCCAGAAACGACCTCAATTGCCGAGGCAACCCCTCAAGAGCTGGCCGAAATCATTGCTGAGTTGGAACAATATCGGGAACGGTTAGTGAACGACACCTTGACCATGGCAAAACGGGCTAAAGTCATGAAGTCACAAGCCCTTGCTAACTTGGAGCCTCAGCTAGCGCAAATCGATCAGACGCTTCAGACGCTCCGCCAGCAGCAAGCGACTCTTACCGCTGGTAACTAGCGTATTAAACCATTTACAGCGATAGGGAAATTGTGATGAGTCACTCGCTCAATTCCGAAGCGTCAGAAGCGGATGATCCAATCCTGCAAGTCCAAGCCAAGAATGACTCACTGATCAATGGGGTAGATGAGCAGATTACACTAGGCGTTTTTGAACCCACGGAGCAAATTCTGAAACAGCTAGTGGCAGGGTTGGGAGATCCAAGAGGAGTGGTTCGGTTGCGGTTTGCAGAAACCCTAGGAGAAATTGGCGAACCTGCAACCCCCTTACTGGTAGAAGCCCTGGCCAATCATTCGGATGTGGTGGTGCGACGGGCGGCGGCTAAAACCCTGACGATCATTGCTGATCCGGCAGCCGTGCCCACCTTGGTCCATACCTTCCTCAATGATCAAGATACGGTGGTGAAAGGGTCATCTGCTGGAGCCCTGGCCAGGACGGGAGAAGCCGCCGTTCCCGCCTTATTGGATATTCTGGCCTCTACCGAACAGCCTGAGGATATCAAAGGTCATGCGGCGTGGGCGCTGGCGTTTATTGGGTCTGAAGCCGCAGATCACCTGTACAAAGCCTTGAACGCGGCTTCTCTGGATGTGCGATGCGCCGTCATTGGGGCGCTGGGTCATGTGGCACAAGAGCAATCAGACGAAAAGTCTTGCAACCTTCTGGTTTCAGCTCTGACGGACCCAGAAGCGCTGATCCGCACGGAGGCGGCGGCGGGATTGGGGCAAGTGAATTATCCCGCCGCTGTGCCGCATTTAATTTTAGCGATTCAAGATACGGATTTAGACGTCAGGAAGGCGGCGATCAATTCCCTGGGTAAGATAGGCGATGATCGGGCGCTGGAACCGTTACAAGCAGCTCTAAACGATGAATTAGAAGTGATTCGGATTCTGGCGAAGTTGGCGATCGCTCAAATACAACGGCAGTCCGAAGACAATAACTGGTGATCTGAAGAATTTAAGATTAATGATTTTACGATTAAAGGTCGTCAGAGGTAACTTGCCTCCTAATCGAAAACTGTCCGACTGACGCCCCTGAAATAACGTAAATTCGTCTAATGTTAATGGGATCTTTATCAATTAGGTCCCCTAAGGGGTTAGCTTGTTTTTCGCTCCGGTCAAACTGAGCCTTGAGCTGCTGCTTGACTGGGGTAAGGGTCAGAATCGCTTTGTCTGTAAGTTGATACTTAATCCGAGCCATGACCACCTTTGGTATATCTTGGCGGGCTGCAGCTATTAGCTCTGCTCGAATGGGGTCGTCGATCGCCTCTAGCAATCTCTGATGCTGAACTTGACTCGCAACCGAAGACTCAATATCGATTTGTTTACCCAGAATAGTCACCCAGCCGCCTTGCTCTAAACCGCTAAGATCCTCCTGATTCAGTTCTGGGGGCGGACTTGCCCGTCCAGGTAGGTCACGTTCGATCAACAATTCTGTTATGTACTGGGGGGAGTCTATGGCGCAGTACAGCAGCTTGATTTGAGTGTAGTTGAACTGGTTGAGGTTAACTGTTGAGTTCATCACATCTTCATGGCCCTACCCTACTATCAATAGGTTAACTCTGTAAGGAATGAAAATTTAATAACTTAAGCATTCAGGGTAAATACTCTGAGTCGAGGGGTTATCGAAGTGGATCCCAGATGCTAATGTCTCCGGCAAAGCTGGAGGATACTTTTACTCATTCCAGCCGTCACTCAGAAATCAACGAAAGATAAGTAAGATGAGACTACTCTTCATAATCAATTTCAAACGTGCTGGGTTTTCTCATCGTTCTGCTGTCATCGGTCATTTTCTGTTTCCAAAATGTAATCGTCAGAGTTCTATTCAATCAACACACGATTTTAGGCATCTTTCAGACTGGCGGGTTTGTCTCCCCGACCCTACAAAACTCATTCCTGCTAATGTTCATGCGGATGCTATTAGTCGTTCCACTGATGGCCTGTCTAGCGTCAACGCTCTACCCACCCACCTGGAAGGATATTCGACAATTAGGCCAGGTTACCCACCGCCTCTCCCTATTGCAATCATTGCTGGGCGGGGTGCTGATGTTTCTCTACCTGGCGCTGCTCTATGTCTCAATCGGATTGATTCCAACGGGTGTCGCTATGACCCTCTTCTTCACCTATCCTGTTTTCACCGCACTCTTTTCCTGGCGGCTATTTGGCAGTCGCCCTAGCCGCTTTCGCTGGGGTGTGATGGGGCTAGTGGCTATAGGCGGAGCCCTGACCATGCCCCACTTTCAGACCACAGCGAATAGCTATAGCTGGCTGGGCGTCATCTTCGGGTTTGCCTCTGGCGTCACCTATGCGCTCTACTCAGTCAATGCCCAAAAGAGCTTTGAAACGATACATCCTGTACCCTTTACCTGGATCAGTTTCGCTACCACATTGGGGTTATCCGCCGCCTGCCTGCTAATCTGGCAGGGGCAGAACGCCCAGCTGGCTTGGATTCCCCTCTGGATTGGGGGACTGCTATCGGCGCTCGTCACCTTTGCCGCACACCTGCTAAACAACTTTGGCATTCGCCTCATCGGAGCCACCTCAGCCTCCATGATCAGCGCGAGCAATCCAGCC
>JAKSDM010001815.1 GCA_022360135.1 Pseudanabaenales cyanobacterium
AATTTTGCTCCAAATTCATCAGGGTTTTGACTCAATTAATCCGAAGTTAAGTGGTGCAGCCCGAAATGTACTTTTGACTAATACATTCAGAACAAGGTCTGCCTCATACATCAAAACAGGTGCGCTTTATACTTTAGACACGGTTTATTTATACAAGTTCCATGTAGAAGAAGAAGGGGTAAGACTTTCTTTGAAGAAGTATCAGATTAAGATAGGCGGTAAAGATAATGGCTGAGGCGGCTTAGTTTCTACACAGCAGACTCAAGTCAATCCGCTGTCCTGTTCCATCTATCGCCCAACAATTCCGGTTTGTAGAGTTGCTAGGCTGCGATCCTTCGTAGTCAACATAACCACTCGGTAAGGTGCGCATTTCCAAAACGGACTGAAACCCTGCCGTGAGATCAAGTTGAGTTGATAAAGCATTTTCGAGGGCGGGATTTTCTACGGATATAGGAACACTTTCACAACCTGGGATATTAGAGATTTTAGACCGGGCCCCTCGCCAATCCTGGAGTACATGATGGAAGTCCACTAGTTGGGCGCGATACTCGGGGCTAATGCCGGAGTTAGCGATCAGTGGGCCAATTAAGCTCAGGGATGTCTCCCAGTCATTTTCGCAAACAGGCTTTTGCAAAGCGGAAGGCAACTCTGGAATGTTTAGAATTTGTCCTTTAGCTGCCAGGTTGAACCCTTCTACGCTTAACAAAATGGGGATAAAAATTGCAATTGAACGAACGATTCTCGGCATTGTCACATTGGTAACCTTCTAATCTGTTCTTCAAAGGTTAGCAAGGCGATCCGGCATGACTATCAATTTCACCCAAAATGATATTCCCACTCACCCTACTATTGAAAACTGTCTTTTTTAGTCCTTTATGAGCTAGCTCAAAGACAGGGAATCTCCTCTTGGGCGAGAGTAAACCTAATATCGAGTTCAGAGGTAACCAAGGTGACAAAAGTTCCCAATCAGCAATCCCCGGTCTTAACTTTCAGCGAACCAACTCAATGGGTGAATCAGGTTAGCCAGAAAACCATCGACATTGTGAAGGCGACAGCCCCTATTCTGAAAAAGCAGGGTCAGCAAATGACGACTCGCATGTATGAAATTATGTTGCACAACGATCCAGAAGTGAAACAACGGTTTGATATGTCAGCTCAAGCCGATGGTTCTCAGCCAGCAAAGTTAGCAACAGCAGTTTATAGCTATGCCGCTCATTTGGACAATCCAGAGGCTCTCAAATCAATGATTAAGCGGATTGCCCATCGACATGTACAGACTCATGTCCAGCCTAAACAGTATCCCATTGTGGGAGAAAGCCTATTACAAGCGATGAAGGAGGTATTAGGCGCTACTGCGACAGAGGATGTGATGAGTGCTTGGGCGGAAGCTTATCAGGCTTTGGCTTGCCTATTTATTGAAACAGAATGTCTTCTCTATGAGGAAGAAAAACTTGGCTTCCAGTCGCTGACTAAAGTCGATCCGGACTAAAAATGTCTTGCTTTGTCCCGAGTTTGTCACTTCAATATTGCTAAATTATTTCTAGCTTGTATTTCTTCCAAGTCTCTAAATCAATGAATAATTAAGACAGCCTCCTCTTAATTATTTCAATGAAATCTAAAAAACCACCTTTACTATGGTGGTTTTTTAAATCAATCTAACCTGGGAAATTTTAGCTCTAAGAGAGTATACTCCCGCCCAATCTTTTGAGTGACTTAATCTTCTTTATCTTCCAAAGAAAAGATTAACTGGGTCAGTCAGGAAGTAGAGATGGCCTTTATTGGGGTTTTGCATCCCGGTTGTATACAAGGAGAAAATGAATATGTTTCCCACTGAAGTCTATAACCTGACAGTTATACCTGGAACTCGCAATCATAAAGGGTATTTTATCGAAGAAGATATTTACAAGTTGGTGAAAATTGATTCCTCTGGCTGGGCTTTTATTTGTCAGAAGAATTCAACCTGCCACTATGTAGATCCCGATAATCTTCGAGAGATATCTCCTCAGAGTTAATTCCAATCAGCGCCTTGATCAATCGCTTTTTAGCAACTTAGATAAGTAAAAAAAACAAATTCGATTGACCCCCAAAACACCTCAATTTTCCCTAATGTCATGGGGTTGTTAGGCGATATCGCCCTGTGGCGAGCTAATTAGAAAGCGCTTGGGGTATATTGCTGATTCTGCTCTGTCGGTGTCAGGGTTTCCCAGCTGATGTCACGCCGCAGCACACGTCCATTTGGACCAATGATCTGTTGGGGCAGGCGGCTTTCATCCACAACTTGCCGTGTTCCCATGTTGTAGGTGGTGTAGACAGTGGATTGGGAATCTAGGCTAATGTCCACAACTGTCAGGGTGTGAATAGCCGCGTCAGCGCTCCCAAGCCAGGGGCGGGGTCCATTGCCCAAAGCGCCGCAGTGGAGCAGTTGGAGTTTACCAGCATACCCGGGAAAGTAGGCATGGTGATGGCCACAAATATAGGTATGGACTCGGCGGCGTTCTAGTAGCGATCGCAACGCATCGGCTTGGTTCAAGATTTCTCCAGCCCGATCGCGTCCTTGGGCGATGGCGTAAAGGGGAAGATGCCCCAAGACTATTCGCAGTTTGGCGTTTTGAGCTGTGTCGCTGGCGAGGCTGCGTTCAGCCCAAGTAATTTGTTCGTCAGGCACATCAGCCGATGAGGCGTCCCACACCAGATAAAAAATCTCATTCTGCTCAAAGCTGTAATAGAAGGGATACCCTGCCCGGTCGACAAATTCCAGGCCAAGGTCGCGCTGAGGATGATTCCAGAAAGCATCCGCTTCTTCCCGTTCCTGAGCGTAGAGGTACCTGCCCTGGCTGAAGATGCTGGAGGCGTCATGGTTGCCTAAGGTGAAGGCGAAGGGCAGCCCAGCGCGACGGATCGGGGTGAAGATCTTTTCACCAAAGGCGTTCCACATGGCTTGAATGTCGGCTCGACTCAGCGAAGCGCTCTGCCCAGCAATCATATCCCCACCACAAATCACCAAGTCGGGTCGCCAGTCCGGAATGATTTGAACGGCTTTTTCGACTTCTGCTCGGTAGCTGGTGGATCCATAGCGGCTATTAAGGTCGCTGATCACCACTAACCGTACGTCTCCGCTTTGAGGGGCGTACATACCAGCCGGGGCGGGATGAGATGGCAAGGTTTCGGCAATGGCGGCAGTCAGGGTTTGGGAATTGGCTGCGATCGCAGCTGACTCTGACAGGGTTGGGTTAAACCGGACGCGGCTGAAGACACGCTGGACGAGAATGCCGGAACCGCTTCCCAAGGCGAGCCCACCCAGGATCAGAAGCTGACGGCGTTTGAGACTCATAGTTGGGTCTTGTCAAAGGATCCAACAGAACTGTAACATTCTCTCTATACCATTTGCCCACCTGCGGTTTTCACCCTATGAAGGCAAAGACATATCTATTCCAACGAAAAAATCTATTCTCAATGGCAGGCGATCCGGCATTAAACCCTATCCAAACTCGTAGCCTTGATTAACCCAGTAATGCCAGTCTGCGATCGCCTGTTGCGTCTCTTCGTAGGCCTCCGGAGCCTCTAACTGAATCAATGGGACCGCTAGCGTATCGCCATCCCAATCAATCTCTACAAACATTTCTCGCGCACATTCATCCTCCGGCGCCATATCCACCACTTCCACAGTCGCGCCCTCTTTCAAGGGAGAAATGCGGCGCTTACTAATGCACATTGCTGTGAATGGGAAATGCATGGTGTCCTGCAAGTAGTAGTACCAACCCATCGCCTGCTCTTCCGGTCCATAGGCGTCTACTACAATTTCCATTGTGATGCGCTCTTCACGCTCTGCATCCTGTTCTATTTTCGCCATCACACAAACCCCCAATTCTCTCTTGAAGAGCGACGCTATGGTGTTAGATTGAGAAATCCCTGACGCCATGCAGCTTAGGTGTGAGCATTTATAGCCAATCTAACGCCAACCAGTTTGAGAAGCAGTATATTGCACTTCAGCAAAAAATTATGGAATGCTAGCTTAGCTTTAAGCAATCTTATCCCCAAGAATACTTAATTTAAGACATCGAGATGTAAAAATAAAAACACAAAACAAATAAGTACTCAAGTTTGCTAACCTACAGACGACAATAATTTTAGGTTGTCAACCTTTAGACAAACTGAGTTTGCTTTCACACAGTGCTCAGCGGCGCCGAAGCCCCATTCAGCGGACTATAACGTATCTGTGATGAGCATCGCCCCCTGGGTGAGAAAGTCCAAAATTTATACAAACGACATCTACAACTCTGATGGAGGTCTAGCTCGTCATGAATTCAATTCAATTAGCTGAATATAAAGGCTATCAGAACGTTATGGAATTTTTGGTGGCGCAGGAAGTTGAACGACAACTCAACAAGTTGCCGCCCAAAATGGCCATGTATATCCGTAGTCTGGAAGTTGAAACCTATGCATTGAACCGATTACCTTCGCTTTATGCGTCTAGTGAAAAAGGTTGGCGGCATCAGCGTCAGAAGGCTGAACTGGAATTCCGGCAAAACATTACCACAGGGGTGCGCCAGGCTTTTTCAGCCGTCCAAGTCGACCCACTTAGGCGCTCAAACCCCTTAGGTTCCGTAAAAGAGAATACAAGTCAAGAAAGCTCAGAATCTCAGGCAGCCCTCCAAGTCCTCCGAGACTTACTTCAGCAACCCGATCTTTCCTGGATAGGCGTTGTACAGGAGGTCAAAAAACTACTCACCGAACAATCCCAATATCAGCCCCCCAGACGGAACGTCTGGCATCCTGGCGCTTACGGGAAGACTTCTTTGCGGTCAAAGCAAAAGGCAGTTCGGCGTGATGATTGGAATGACCCCCTCTATTGTCAATGAGGGTGGACGCTAAAGCTGGAAAGTTCTGGATGGTCATTGGTCATTGGTCGGGTGACAGTTGACAAGCGCCCTAATACGATTCGGTTAACAATTTTGGAGATCCCAATGCCCTGTAGAGACGTTGCATGCAACGTCTCTACAGGGCAAATTGTTGGGTTTATCCGAACGGTATTGACAAGTGACCAATGACAAGCGACAGCTGAATTCTAGATTCTGTCTCAGGGAAAAATTCCGGCTTTGAGTGGATATCCCAAATGGTATTTGTGATTGATTGCTGACTTTTTTGGTAGTCCTTACGGCATGGTAGGCAACATTTATTAGGTAACATTTATTTTGTTGTGGGGGGCGAATAGTCTCCTATTTTTTTACCCTTTTATTTCACCAAATCTTTGCTATATATAATCTGTAAGCGCCTTGTCACCCTTTAAGGTCGTACCCAAGCTCCAAGGAATTTAAGTTGCTTCAGGTTTCATTTTGGCGTACTCCATAAAGCGGGAAAATAAACGGTTAACCGCTGTGTATCAATAGAGACATATAAAAAGCTCTGCGGCAAAACCCAGAGCCATGTATCGTACCCTTACAAACCAAAATCAGGGGACGATGAGTCAAACTATACGTGAACGCGGGAAAAAAGTCTTCCAAACCCTCAAAGAGAACTCAGTTAAGGGGATACAAGCCATTGCAGCCGCAACCGGGATTCCGAAAAGTAGCGTCTATCGCCATCAACAGGCCATTGTCCGCCGCAACCAGCACCCCGATTAGGCATGGTGGGAAACCGAGGTGGGAAGCACCTGGTTGAAACTGTTAGTATGCGGCGTCATCTTTTTCTTTGGCATCAAACATAGTATCGGTGTGGGAGAGCTCTCACAGTTTTTGAAAGCATTGCGATTAGGGCTTCATATCGGGTGCTCGCCCAGTTCATTGGACAGCTTGAAA
>JAKSDM010001322.1 GCA_022360135.1 Pseudanabaenales cyanobacterium
ATCCCCTCTTCAAATTGATAAAATTGCTCAGCCTCAAGCGCTGAGGCTATCGTCTGACATTCTCAGAGCGTCAATGCAGATTGGCGGCAAATTGCCCCTAACGACTGAAAATCTAATCGGGTCTTTGAGGAATGTGATTGTGGTCGATGATGCGCTGAATTGTCGATTTTTGGGGCTCACCGCCCCAGCGATTTACCTGCCTGAACAACTGGGCTACTTACTCAATCTGATAGACAGACACACCCCATCCCCCCATTTCAGTCAGCCTACGTCCCAACCCAGTCTGTTACAACTCTTCATCCGCGGCAATCCCTTCCAAGGCAGTTCAGGATTGACTCAAGCGGCGTCAGAATGGCTGCAAATCCTAATCGCCACTGGCAATCTCCAGGCATTAATCATTTATGGCAGCCCCTACGCCCTACAGCAGGTTCTGCCGCAGATTCCAGCCCATCTCCCCTACTGCTTCACCTACGGACAAACGCCAGACGCCCAGGCGATCGCCTTAGAGGCGGTGTTCGGGGGAATCGTGAAGGGTATAGGGAGCAGGGATCGAAGGTTTACAGATTAGGCAAGGGGGCAAGGGGCAGAATGTATAAAAAATTAGAGACGCGACTTGTCGCGTCTCTAAGAGTGAGGGAAATAATGGTTAATTACCGATTAACCAATCCAAAATCTAAAATCCAAAATCCAAAATGTTCCACTACATTCCCATAATCCCATAGCCTGCATCGACATAGATAATTTGCCCTGTGACGCCGCTGGCCAAGTCACTACAAAGGAAGGCGGCGGTATTGCCAACTTCTAGTTGGGTGACGGTTCGACGCAGGGGAGCGACTGCTTCCACATGATGAATCATATCGAGGATGCCGCCGACTGCTGAGGAAGCCAGTGTCCGGATGGGGCCGGCGGAGACGCCATTAACGCGAATATTTTGAGGCCCTAGCTCGGAAGCTAGGTAGCGGACGTTCATTTCCAACGCCGCTTTAGCAATTCCCATGACATTATAGTTAGGAACCACCCGAACCCCTCCAATATAGGTTAGGGTGACAATACTGCCGCCATCGACCATTAGAGGCTTAGCCGCCTGGGCCAGCTGCACCAGGGAATAGGCGCTGATTTCTAGGGCGGTATTGAATCCTTGACGAGAAGTATCGCTGAAATTCCCGGTTAGGTCATCTCGATTGGCGAAGGCTAGACAGTGAATGAGGCTATCAAGTTTTCCCCACTTCTGCTTCACCCTGTCAAATGTGGCCTTTATCTGTTCGTCATCCTGGACATTGCAAGGTAAGAATAAAGAAGGGGTAAGCGGCTCAGTCAACTCAGCCACCTTTTTCTCCATTCGACCCCGCTCGTCCGGCAAGTAGGTTATCCCTAAATTTGCTCCTGCCTTATGGAGTTGTTGAGCAATTCCCCAAGCAATGGAGCGATTGTTGGCAATCCCAGTGACAAGTGCGTTTTTTCCAGTCAGATCCAGCATGATAGTCCTTTTCAAGCCCATTTAGGAGAATACTTAAAAACGGGAGCATATCGCAATTCCCACTGGCGTGGAGACATCTCAGTAAAGGTAAGGTATGGGGTGTGGGGTGTGGGGTGTAGTCAATGCAAATGAAAACCGCTATAGACTAGTGGGCAGGATAGATATGCAATTTTTCCCAGGATTTGATAGTCTCTTAACGATGTTCTAATTACATTCTGGGTAAAAAATAAATAATAAATCCAATCTTTTTCTTTAGGCTCTGCCATAATTAAGTATTGTCTTATACAAAAGACGCCTAGAAGTTAAGTTTTAGTGTTCTCAAGTCAGAGAATCCCTGCATTAGGTCTGTTAATCTTTATCAGATTAGTGAGTAGATCGAGCCAGGTGATCGCAATCCCCTATAAGGGCCTGATAGGTGTTCAAGGAGCTGGAGTAACGAGTAGGTATGGTAGTGACACAAGATAGGCCGTTGGCTAATGTGTTCCGCCAGCTTTCTGGGGGAGCATTTCCTCCTGTCGTGGAAACTTTTGAAAGAGGAAAAACAATCTTCTTTCCTGGGGATCCAGCTGAGCGCGTTTATTTTCTGATTAAAGGGGCCGTCAAGCTCTCCAGAGTTTATGAGGCGGGGGAGGAGATTACGGTCGCCTTGCTGCGTGAGAATAGCGTCTTTGGAGTGCTATCGCTGATTACGGGTAATCGTTCCGATCGCTTTTATCATGCGGTTGCCTTTACCCCGGTAGAACTGCTTTCCGTTCCGATTGAACAGGTGGAGAAAGCCTTGGAGAACAATCCAGAGCTTTCGATGTTGATGCTGCGGGGATTGTCATCGCGGATTCTGCAAACGGAGATGATGATTGAAACCTTGGCCCACCGCGATATGGGTTCCCGTTTAGTCAGTTTTCTACTGATTCTTTGCCGCGACTTTGGGATTCCCAGTCAGGATGGGATTACGATCGACCTCAAGCTATCC
>JAKSDM010001820.1 GCA_022360135.1 Pseudanabaenales cyanobacterium
AAAAAAAAAAAAACAGCTTAGAGAAGAAAGGAACGCTCGATTTATATCCGGTTATTCTCTCTCAAGGGAAGATATTTTGCATGAGTATAAAAATGAACTACTCGTTTTGCAGAATGTGTTTAGGGAAATCAAAGAGAACACTAGTAAGCGAGAGTTGGAGAAAACCATCCACTCCCAAATGGAGTGGATTGAGCAAAGAGTAAACGATATTCAAAACCAATTTGAAGAATATTTACCTGAACCTGTTAGCATCAACCTGATTCTTCAGGATCTGGTTAAATATTTTTCTTATGAGTTGAGAAGTGAGAGTAAAAGCATACGCTTTTCACAAAGTTATGACAGGCAAATCCCAAGAATTATGGCTAATCCAGTAGAAATCAAGGAAGTAATTCGTAACCTGATCTCTAATTCTATTAAGGCTATTCAAAAAGCTGGCAGAGGCGGAGAAATCAAGCTCGCAACTAATACTGTCGTAGCTGGAGGTATTGACTATATACAAGCCGTCATAGAAGACGATGGAGTTGGCATTAGAAATGAAATTAAAGATAAAATTTATGAAAAAGGTTTTACCACATATAAAAGCGAGGGAGGTACAGGAGTAGGATTATTTGTTGTGGGGAAGATTGTCAAGAAATACGGAGGTCGATGTTTTCACAAATCAATTGTTGGTAAAGGAACACAGTTCTTTGTTAGATTTCCTTTAAGACTTAGAGAAGAATGAACTTAGAGAAGAGTTAAAAATGATGCCCGCAACTACCTAATATAGTAAGGTCGACAGATAGGATAACTGCATTAAAGTGGTTTCAATGTCTTTGTTTTGCAATTAATTTTGCCTACCTAGTTATGTCAGTAAAATCGATAGTAAAATCAAATGAAAGGGGAATTGTCCTTATGGAGGATTCTAAGCCCGAGCTTGATCTTATTGTCAAGGCGATAAAAAAGTTCGAAACTATACCCAAAGACTTTCAGAGTATAAAATTTGCAGGCAATCAAGATGAAGCTATTTCACTATGGGAAAAGGGATATCATATCTATATTCTTGATATAAGTATGGGTAATGATCGGGCGCAAGAGGGGCTAGATGCTCTCGAAAGACTTAAAAAGAAAGATTCAGATAATATTGTTGCCATACTTTCAGCTAATCTAGAAAATCACCGAGGGAGTTACGCTCTTAAACGTGCGGATATAGTTCAAAGAAAAACTAGCGATAGAAGGAGGGATATAGAAGAAATTATATTAAAAATGTTGAAGATTAGGCTGGAAGACTTAAAGGGTAGGCTGAAAGACTTAACAGATTCCCTAGCTCCGAAATCCGAGAAAATTGATCAATTGTTATCTCATTATCCTTCGGATCTTGACTTAGTTTCATCTGAACTTAGAAAATTAGACCCCTTAGTTCCAGACGAACTTATTGATAAGATAGAAGAAAAGAGAAAAGGTCTCATAAGTAGTTCTCTCGAAGATTCTAACCTGCTCAAATATCGAGAACTAAAGTTGAATCCATCACGCCTAACAGAAGATCAGGGAAAGTATGTTGGGGATGAGATAGAAAAAAAGAATGAAGGTCAGATAAGTAGTTCTTCCCCAGATCCTAACTTAGCTAAATATCAAGAACTAAAGTCGGATCCATCATGGCTCAAAGAAAATCGGGGAAAATACGTTGTGCTAGTTGAGGGTGAATTACGTAGAATTAGTGAAGCGGATTCATCCTGTAGTGGAGAAGACTTGCTAGAATGGCTAATCAAATCTGAAGAGTTTCATAATAAGAAAAAGTTTTTTGCGCAGGTTACTGAAGATTCAACCTCTACAGCTACAGAAATTGTGGATGAACCTAGCTCTTTTTCATTCGATGGATTTAGCTATTGAGACATTTGGTTATGATCTCTGAGGAGCAGATTATGTCGCTTTATGGTCATCTTCAGTCCCCCGTCTGTATCGGCCCACAATGTTCAATTGATATTTATAATCCTTCAAATCCTGAACAGCATAAAATTTTTGAGGCTATTATTGATAGTGGTGCTGCTATGACATGTATTCCCGAAAGCATTTTAACAGGAATAGGTGAATTAGTTAGAGGTAAAAGTGTAGGAATGAAGAGTGCTAATGGTGAATGTATTGTTAGGGAAACTTTTTACGTAGGTATTAGACTATCTAATTTTCAAACTGATATCTCTAAATTGTGGGTCATTTGCATTCCTCCAAAAGGATATGTAATTCTTGGTAGAGATATCATTAATGAACATAAGGTTGCCTTAGATGCTCGTAATAGAGTATGGAGGTTGAACTGTGGAGAAACCTGCAATTAAGTAGTTACAGAATAGTTTTGAGGGAAGCATGAGGATTCGCAAAGTCTTTCGCTTCTTAAGTAGATTTTTCAAGTACATTTTAGTTGGGCAGATAAATCCTTCTGATTCCTCACTCATTGTACCTGTCGAAGAAGTTGTCGTTGATCCAGATGCGGAATCGAATCAACAGCATACTTCGCGAGAACAAGTGAGAAATAAATTGATCCTTATGATAAATAGAGTTTTAGTAGTTGTTTGTTGTGTGTCATTTTTCGTGATTATTGTTTATTCATTTATTTATCCAGATAAGTCAGTACCAGATATTATTCAGAACTCTTTTTTTACAACTCTGGGTTGGTTTGGTGGCGCATTGGGAACGTTTTTTCAAGTTGAGAAAAGTATAAAGTAGGGTAATCCTAGACAGGTAAAGATGATACCAATTCGATTTGAGGTTGCACATAATAAACCGCTACTCAGCAAGACTTCCAGGCGATCTATTATGCTCACCTTTACATCAATTTTGGTATGAGTTGTAGTAATGTATAGTACACTAGATTGCCCCAAGGCGATTTTCTATCTTCTTGGAAAACGATAATGTTTTGCGCACTAGCCTCAGCACTCGCTGTCGTACAAGTGCAGTTGAACCGCTCAATCCAATAGGTTCGCTCACTATCATGCAGCTAAGCTGAAGCTTAGGCGCGAGATTCGTTTGGATATGGTCTATGGCCCGGCAGAACGAGATCGCCACAATACCATCTCGGGCGGCGACCAGGTAGGCTACAGCGCCACTTGTCAAGCAAATTGCGCTCACGTCGAGTTGACTGGAAATCCCACACTCCATGGCAAGCAATGGATTTCCGGCAGGTATCAGGACGTTAAAGGCGGCTTTGGGGTTCTGGGAGCGGTCAATGGTGGTAAAGAGCCTACTGGGCGACATCCTTTTGGCGAAGTCTTCAAAGTCTCGGTTTGGGATGTGGATGAGTCTACCGGCAGTTTGTCTACAGCGTTGCACTTCCGCATTTGTCATCGGGGCGGATTCCTCTCTCCTGATCTCGGCTGTACGCCCTATTTCTTGGGGCCGGTTCCCTTCCTCAGTTACCGGGAAACAGAACCCATCTTTGTGGGCTTGCTGGACCGGCAGGGCGGTGCCTCCAGTCCGGCTCCTATTCCTGAGGGCGTCTTTGAACAAGCCAAAGCCATGGGGATTCCAGCAGCGGCTTTGCCTGGATATGGCGACTTCTTTGGCGGCGGTTCTCTCTGTGGCAAGGGGCCAGGGGGTGTGGATTTTAAGGCTTTAGCCGCCACTTTTTCCAGTATCGAAGGCGACTATGGTTCGGTCGGCAGTTTTGTTTGTAACGAAATGGGTAACTGTGGTCGTGGACTGGGACGCTATCAGTACATGAGCTATCGATCTGATGTTCGTCGCATTATCAGCCAAAGAGATGGGGGCGCGGCGTTTCTGGAGAAGGTGAATTCTGGCGCAGCCATCAGTCGGGCCGAGTTGGAGCGATTCTTCCCATCTACTGAGCAGGATAGAGTGTTCAAAGCTGACCAAACTCGCAACATTGAACAGGCTATTCGTGAAGGATTCTTCGGTGAGCGATTGATTGAGCGGGTGGGACAGATTCACTTTGGCGGGTCTGGTGCGCCGCTGGATGGAGGGGCGTCCGATGTCCACGGACGTTTGACGCTGAAGTCCTATGGAGAAACGCTCAGCGCACAGTATGACACAGCCCTCAAAGCTCAGGGCGCGAGCGCTTGTGGCAAGGCGACTGGAGCCTTGGTGAATCCAACGCCGAATGCTCGCCTGACCAGCGATTATGGCTGGCGGATTCATCCCATTTACCGGGATCGCCGTTTCCATACCGGGATTGATTTGGGGGCGCCCACCGGGACGCCTGTTCGAGCCGCCGATGGTGGAACCGTCGTCTTTGTCGGTGTCAGCGGTTCGATGACCAGTGGCTATGGCCAGATGGTGATTATTGACCATGGCAATGGCCACACTACCCGCTATGCCCACTTGAGTGGTTTTGACGTGAAAGAAGGCGATCAGATCGCCAAGGGCGATCAACTGGGCCGAGTGGGCAGCACAGGCGGCTCAACCGGACCTCATCTGCATTTTGAGGTGAGGCGGAACGGCGCTCCGGTCAATCCCAAACAGTACATCAACATCTAGCACGGGGAGGGGGGTATGCAATTCAGGAAAACCTACACGTTAGCGGTCAGCTTAGCGATCGCCCTAATTTTGATCGTCAATGCCCCTAATCCAGGCAGGATAGCCGCGTGGGCTCAAACTTCAGTTGAAATTGAAGCGTCAATTCCCGAGAGTCTCACTCCTTGCCTTCCTCGCAACGCTGAGCGCATTGAACTCCTTGGGATGATTGAACAGGGACAGGAAACTTTCTACTTGTTGGGGGTTTTCAGCGGCTCCCAGTATGGAGAACCACTGGTCATGAGGGACAGCTCGGGATGCCTGTTGGTGCGGTCTCAATACAACGTGGAGCCCCTGAGTGCTTACATCCCCCTCGAAGCCGCCCAGCAACTCTCATTCCAGGTTTATCAACGTCGCATCCAGGAAGCAGGCGGCCTCCAAGCCTTTCAACAGGGTTTAACCGAGTACCTGAGCCAACCTAACTCCACTGAAATCAGTTACTTCTCCCCAGAAGATCTCTGGGCCATGGAACAGCTCGGGGTCGAATTGCCAGACGGGACTTATCGTGTCCTGGAACCCGACACACAGCCTGACCTCAAAGCCCCTCTGCCTTAACCAAACAACTGGAAGACCTGCCATGCTGACCTTTATCACTCGACGACATAAACTCAAGTGGATTGGGATTGCCGTGGGTGCGATCGCTCTCACTATCCTGCTGTCCTCTATAACGGGGGCGATCCGAGAACATGCTTCAGCGGATTCGGCGAACTGGAATGATGCGGTCTATTCAGCTCCCCTGGGACTGATGGAGCAAGTGCAGCGGAATAACCTCAGTCCTGACCTTCCCATCGATACGGGGCGGATGCGAGTTCGGAAAGTCCAGCAATCCGGCCAGTCTGAGCCCTTGTATCTGATTGATTCCCAAATTGCTGATGCGGCCAAATACCCCCAGGCCAATCTCCTATGCGGGGAGTTAGGCTGCGCCTTCTTTGGCTATATCCCTTCTGATAGCCGGTATGAAGAGATTCTAAACACCTACTTCAATCCCCATCTTCCTCCAGATATCCCCTTATTTGAATCCACAGAGACGCTTAAAAATGGATTGCCCGTGCTGAAAGTCAATCAGATGGAAAGCGAGCAAGTTCAGCAGTTGACTCTGGCCTTCAACGGTCAAGCCTACGAAGTGATTGAAAACCAACTCTTTCCAGATCGATATGAATAACGCCCAGCAACACTCCCAGCCTCGAATCGTGCAGTCTCTCCCGGAGCCCATCCAGGAGGTGGCTCAGTCTCTCCTCGACTCGGGGATGGGGAGCCTGTTGCTGGGCCTTATCCTCTTGGCGGTGGGAACGAATCTATTCACCGCCAAGAAGGGTAAGCTTTCCACCGGACGCTTTGCTGGACAGCGGGAAAAATGGGCGGCGGCGACAACGGCTCGGCAACAGCGTAAAAAACACCGACCTGATAAAGTCGCGCTCAAGGCGGGGAATGTGGAGATTCCCAACGCCCAGCAGAGCGTCACAGTGGCGGGAGCCCCCGACTCTGGGAAAACCTTCAGCATCATTGACCCGGCCATTCGTTCGGCCATTGCTCAGGGATTCCCCATTCTGGTGTACGACTTCAAGGGCGGTCAGCTTGAGGCGCACGCCGCCTGGGCGGCGGCTCAGGGCTACAGCGTTTCCATCCTGGCGCCGGGTCAACCCTATACCGATGTGTGTAATCCCCTGAATTTGCTCAGCGATGAAACCGACTCATTGATGGCCGCTCAGCTGGCCCAGGTGTTGCAAAAGAACACCCAACGAGGCGGGGCGTATCGGGATAACGACTTTTTCACCAGCGCTGGAACCAACCTGGTGGAAGCGGTGATGCTGTTGGCCAAGATGACGCCTTATCCCGATTTGCTAATGGCCAGCAAAATCCTCAATCTCTCCGACCTGCCGACTCGGATTCGGGCGGCGGGGGAGTCCGGCTATATTCCGCCCTGGACCTTGGAAAGCTTTAGCCAGCTGCTGGCGTCAGAAGGGGCTGAAAAGCAGATTGCCGGAATTGTCGCCACGGCTCAACGCACCTTTAAGACCTTTACCGGCAAGCAACTTGTTCCCAGCTTCTGCGGCGAGACCACGATTCCCGTGGATCTCACTAGCAAGCAAATCGTCTTCCTCCAGGTTGATATCCAACGGCGAGACGCTGTGACGCCCCTGCTGGCGGTCGTGCTGCATTTGCTTGTCACGCGCAATTTTACCCAACCTCGGAAAACGCCACTGGTCATCGCCCTAGATGAGCTGCCCACCCTTTACCTGCCCGATCTGCCCAAGTGGATCAATGAGTTCCGCTCCTATGGTTTTGTGGGATTACTGGGTTATCAGAACTTCGCCCAACTGCAACACATCTATGGGCGAGAACTCTCTAGAGCCATCTTCGCCGCCTGCGGAACCAAGGTGTTCTTTAACCCCAAAGACCGGGAAACTGCGAATGAATTTTCCAACTATTTGGGCGAGAAGGATGTTCGGTTCTACACCCGCTCTCGCACACGGGGAATGCATGGCGGTTACAGCCGGTCTGAGCAGTATCAGAAGATGGCGTTGTTGACCCCAGATCAAATCTTAAAGCTGGATCAGGGAGAATGCATCTTTATCAACTCAGCCTACAAGGGGGGCGGTGAAGCGTCTGTGCCGCTGCGGTTGAAAGTCAAGATTTCTCAGCCAGAAATCAAGAGACAGCAACGGAGTATTGAGCTGTGGAACACTCAGGTGCGAGACCGCCTGATTCAGCGAGCCGCCCGCCAACACACCCTCACTGATTTGGATCAAGAAAACAAGGTGCGGTGGGAAATCGCTGAACGACTGTTTCCCTTACCCACAGCTGAAACGATATCAGGGTCTAACCAATTCCAGGACATGGACGCCGACATTACCGAAGATGAATACGAAGAAGTCTTTCGCTAACAGGAGGATAAATATGACAACTACCGAAGAGTTAACTCGTCTCACCCTTGCCGAGTGGGGGCTTTCCCCTCAGGCAACCGCCATTCTTTCCAGGGAGCCAGATATCTTATCAGACCTGGCGCAAGACCGATTACTTCCCCCCTTTCCCCCCGGCTATATCCCTGATGTAGTAGAGGTACTGTTTGACGACATTCCCTATATCCGCTGCCAACAGGGTGTTGTGACCTACCTGCGAGACTGTCGCCAGGATTATCACCCGGCATTTGTGGAATATCGGTTTGACGATGAGATCGCGGTGTTCCATATGGATGGCGAGTATGTGGTGAACCGCATTGAAGGCGTCGCCCAAGTAACGGCTCTACAAGCTTTTTTGAATTAAGGAGGCTGAACCATGGTATTCACAATCAGTCCTACAGAAGCTCAAGCCATTCAGGAAGACGAAGCTCAATTGATCTATGCGATCTCGCAGGTGGCCAGAGGAATCGCCATCAGCCTAAATCAGCATCCGCCCCAGACGCCTGAACAGCCGGACACCCTACGGATTCAAATGGGACGGCGCTTAGTCTACGGCCAAATGGCGAAAGGCCCATTCCGCAATGAGTTGAATGCGGACACTATCAAGGCCATTTTCGACGCCATTCAGCGTCCGGTGACGCCGGACATTGAGCCAGAGCAATATCAGGGTAAGCTGCCTGCCATTGAAATCAGAAACGGTGAGGACATCCTGTTTCGGGAGGAGCGGGATGGCGCGATCACCATCAACAAGATTCAGCTTCAACTGGACCAGACTGTCGACGCCGAATCTAAGCAGGCAGGTGTTTCTACCCCTACTTCAGCCCAGAACAATGGTAAAGTCCATCTTTCGGAAGTAGATCCAGCAGAAGTTTCCAGTTCCGTTAATGGTAAAGTTCATCCTTCAACTATAGAGGCAATAGGGCACCTCGAAAAATTGATTTAGTCCCTCCATAGTGCAATCCTAAAGTGCAGGTGCTACCAAATTGAAGTGAAATGCCCCCATCAGGATTGCCAAACCTAGATCAACGGTACCAAAAATTAGCCCAAAAGAAGGACTTC
>JAKSDM010001567.1 GCA_022360135.1 Pseudanabaenales cyanobacterium
AGAGATTCTCTTAGAGCTTCTCTTGAAACTGAACGTAACAGAAATACTAACGAAACAATTCTAATCCAGTTGGATAATGGGTATCTTTGCAGAGATAATTGGTGCCTGGACAATGGAGTAAATTTTATTGAACTAACAATGCCCCAAGCTGAACGGCTTAATATCCTAGATTAGGCCACAAAGTGTTGCTAGGCGAAGCCTCTCACTAAGACTGACTGTGCTACAAAAAGATAAACTCAGCATTGCAGTATCGTGCATATCTCACCAAACTGTCTCTCTCTCAGCGCAGATTTGCGAATCCAGAAGAATAATAAACCCATATCCCCCCACTGTGCTTCAGCGTCAATATCTGAATCAAATTGGCAGAGAAGCCGCCATTCAGATGCGCCCGCTTCTAATACTCTCTTGTAAGGATTATGAGAACCAGCACTAATACCACCCCCTAAGTAGAAACCGTGAGAGACTAATTGGCACTGTTTTTGCATATCATTTTGAAGCGTGTCTGCATGTCCCAAAAGTTGGTGGGAAGGTCGAGGAGCATATTGCTGCTCTAAATCCTCAAGCAGGTTGAAATAATTGCGAATATCTGCTTTATCAAATCCCTCACCCTCAAAATCAAAAGGCGTGGATGCATTCGGATTGGGCAAAGATGGAACTATCTTGAAGCTAATTCTAAACGCTTTAAGGCATACTTTTTCAGCTTTAAATCCTAGAGGTAATCTGGAACGGTTGAGTGTCTCAGGCACGGGGATATAAATAACGGCTGAACAGCCTCGATCTTCTGGGTCATATCCCCAAGGTTGTTCAACGATGTTATAGAAAAAGTAAAGCATTCCATGGTGGGGCAGAACATTATCAGTGTCATAATTTGTCAAATCTGAACAGTTAATTTGAGCTAGGAAGCCAAGCGGTTCATCCTTCCAATAAGGATATTTAAAATTTGCAGGTACGTCTGGTGAACCGCCTATTCGGGAAATTCCAATTTCGGATACATCTGTATATAGCTTAGAAATATGAATTGCTGGAGCAAGTAGTTCCTCAATACCCTCAGAGTGTGCTCTCAGGCCATGCTTGTCCAGCAACTGTCTAATTTTTTCTCTCATCAGGGGATCTCTGAAACAGTCAATAAATTGACAATGATGTTACTAATAGCGTATTTACTCCCTCCAATCATCATAAACATTATACTGATTAGTGATGGCAGCGGAGACAGCAATCGATCTGGCTCCGGATGTTGGTGATCAAAAGCTGGAAGAATTCTAACATGTATGAAGAATTGCAGACTTGGGCGGAGAAATCAAAGATAGTCGCTAAGCAATATGGTTTAGAGCTGAACGTGTTATTTAACAGCCCTGCCAGGGATACTGAAATAGCAGAATGCGAAGATGAACTAAACGTTATCCTTCCTGACGATTATAAATCTTTTATCCGTAAACATAACGGGTTATTTATAACTTACGAAGCTGATAGTTGGCCCTCTCATGAATTAATAGATAAATACTGCTTTGGTCTTTACATTTACAGCATAAAGGGGCTACTTACCAATCATCGAATCCAGAAGGAACTTACTGGAGAAAATTGGGGTAAAAATATCGTTTTATTTGCCTTTTTGCCGTCATCAGGTGATTATTGTGGGATTCATTTAAAATCCGTTCAACCTCAATCTTCTATTGTCGGTTGTTACATTGATGAAGCTGTAGAAGATTGGCGCCATAATCAAATTGCAGATACATTCTCGCAATGGCTAGAATTAGCTTTTATCAATATTATTGAAAAACATGAAAGTGCTGCATATTGGTATGACATAAACTCGCCTTTAAGCCAAGAAAAAGCTTTATATGAAGAACTTTCTTTGACTGATCGAGTTTCTTCGATTAGTCGAATTTCTTCGCTTAATCATAAGAAAATTCACACCCGCTCATCTAAGCGCAGTGAGCCAAGGGAGCTGTCCTCACTAACAAAAACTTGGGAGGACATCATCATCGTAAAAGATTGATGCCTGATCCACTGTCGCAAGCTTTTCTCCGCCATTTGGGGGATTGCAGACGATAGGCCAGTAACCTTTCCTGCAATTTTGACCATCCCCTTCCCTTGAGGAACTGGACTAGAAGCCTGGTGTATCCATGATCTCTTTGTAGGGGCGGAAGGTATAGTACTTGGGGTAAGAGTCAAGTCTCACATGCAGCCAGAATACGCCTAAGCCTGACGTGCTCACCCAAATGGGGCGCTGATTCAGACTTCTTTCAAGCGCTTCTCCAACACTCCGCCACAGTGCATGTTTTTGAGGCCCGGGGGCGTTACGCACAAATGCCGCCAGGTGAGGATAGGCGGACAATGGAGCGCGGGGCGATGGGGCGACGAGGACGGCGTCTTTCCCAAGGTTTGAAAACGTCACGATGCCTTCATGCCGGTCGGTTGATTGGAAATAACGCTCAAATGCGCTCGGATCGGGGCGTACCTTTGCAAGTGGCGGACTGTCCACCAGTACAAATTCAAATGCCTGATCCACGGTGGCAGTAGTGACGGGGGGCGTTTCCCAAAAGTAGGCCGAAAATGGGGCGTCAGCGAGGAGGGCGATGAAGAATGCCCGAAACGCCCGATCGGTTTGCCATTGGTGCACGACTTCTGAGTAGAGAAGGGGTTTGGCGTTGTGAAGGAGGGAGATTTTTTGAGTGCGATCGCTGTTTAGGTGTTCGAGGTGGGAGGTGAACATGGGGGGTTGGGGGAGAGGGGGGAGAGGAGGGAGAGGGGGGGGGAACCAGTAGCCAACCTAGATAGGCACACTTTGTTTTGCCCATTCTACTTGTTCTGTTCCAAGCCAAAATCTAAAATCTAAAATCTAAAATCCCCACTACTCTCTGTCCTCATCGCTCACCCTGGGATTATTCGTCAGATAAAGCTCAGGTTCCAGATAAAATCGAGTTGCTTCCGTTCCCCTATGGAGGCAGCGCCTCCAATCGACTAATCCCAGGCAGAGCTTGGGCTCGAGGGAAATGTCTGAAGGTGGTTGGAGTACTTATGCACAATCCCATACCAGAGAACTCATGTTGCCAATTCGAACCCCTCGTGGGGCGATTTCCTCTAGCCTCTATGGCCTCCTCGTCTTATCTATCCTGGTTTTGCTGCTAATCGCAACGGCGGTTTCAGCCAGGGATCACGGGGCAAAGTCGCCGCTGTCTGAATCTCACACCTGGGTCGTGAATCAGGGCCATCCCAATGCATCCGATCAAGGGGCGGGCACAGAGGCCCGCCCCTTTAAGACAATTTCCCGCGCCGCTGAACTAGCTGGCCCTGGAGACACTGTATTGGTAAGGTCAGGGATTTATCGAGAACGGGTGACCCCGGCTCGGGGCGGAGAGCCAGATCGACCGATTGTCTATCGGGCCGCCCCGGGCGAACAG
>JAKSDM010001155.1 GCA_022360135.1 Pseudanabaenales cyanobacterium
CCATCATTGGCAGTCACAATACCCGCTTCCATCAAAGACGCGAGGGTGACTTCCGCGTCGGCGGGCAAAGCAGCCAAATCCTCTACATTAACAATCGTAAATTGCTTACGATTCACGATGGGGAAGTGCTTAAGTTTTGGAATGCGGCGATAGAGCGGCAATTGGCCTCCTTCAAAGCCAGGACGAGTCCCTCGACCCGAGCGGGACTTCTGGCCTCGCATGCCAAAACCACCACTGGCTCCTTGGCCAGCCGATATACCCCGGCCAACACGACGCCGACGTTTCTTAGAACCCGCTTTGGGTTTAGCGTCTTGCAATCTCATAGGTCATCTATTTTCCAATCAGGTTGGGGGACTAAGCGTAGAGTTTATCGATGGGAATATCCCTTTCTTCAGCAACTTCTGAAAATGTGCGTAAAGAGGCTAAAGCATTGGCCGCCGCCCTAGCGTTATTGAGAGGATTGTTAGATCCGAGTTGCTTAGCCAAAATATTGCGAACCCCCGCCAACTCCAGCACAGTCCGGACAGCGCCACCCGCAATCACACCTGTTCCAGGGGCCGCCGGACGCATCATCACTTTAGCGCCGCCCCCAATTCCCTTAACGGGATGGGGAATGGAATTCGATTTTGTCAGCGGCGCTTCAACCAGATGCTTCTTGCCATCCGCGACGCCCTTTTTAACTGCGCCAATCACATCACCCGCCTTGCCGACGCCGACGCCAACTTGGCCACGTTCATTACCAACCACGACGATAGCCCGGAAGCTGAGCTTTTTGCCTCCTTTCACCACCTTTGTGACTCGGCGGATCTGGACGACACGCTCCTGCCAATCCGTTTCTTTTTCTCGGCTGCGAGTATTCTTACGACGATTCGCCATCTTTATAGTCCTTACCCGTCCCTAAAAAACTCAATATTATCTATTAATAGCCACGCTTGCTAGAAATCAAGCCCAGCTCCCCGAGCCGCATCGGCAAGGGCTGCGACTCGACCATGATACAGATTGCCTCCCCGGTCAAAGACAATTTGGCGAATGCCCTGCTGGATCGCACGCTCGGCGATCAGCTTACCCACAAGCGCCGATGCGTCCCGGGTCCTCGGAGAACTCAATTCCTTAAGCAGATCAGGTTCAAGCGTTGAAGCGGCCACTAAAGTATGGTGTTTGGTATCATCAATCACCTGAGCATAGATATGCTGATTAGAACGGAATACCGATAAACGAGGGCGTTCAGAGGTGCCGAACACTTTTCGGCGAATTCGAGCATGCCGCCGCTGGGTGGATTGTTTACGACTGATTTTCATAGCCTATTTCTTCCCTGCCTTACCCGCTTTACGCCTGACGATTTCGCCCGCATACCGAACTCCTTTACCTTTATAGGGTTCTGGCGGTCGGGCGGCCCGAATCTGGGCCGCCATATTGCCGACGACTTCCTTATCAATGCCGCTAACAATGACATTTGTATTGCTTTCCACCGCAAACTGAACACCGTCCGGTGGATTGAATTGGATTGGATGGCTATAGCCCAAACTCATTGTCAGGGTCCGTCCCTGTACTTGGGCGCGATAGCCTACCCCTTGAATCTCTAGGCGTTTTTGAAATCCTTGGGTCACCCCTTCCACCATATTGGAGACCAAAGTACGGCAAAGACCATGACGCTGGCGCGCAATTCTAGAGTCATCACTTCGCCGAACG
>JAKSDM010001147.1 GCA_022360135.1 Pseudanabaenales cyanobacterium
GATTGCCTGGAATTCCCAGACGATTCAGAATACTCCGAATCGTGTCCCTGGGATCGCGGATCACAAAAATGAACGTTGCCTTGGGAAAACACTGGCGCAGTTCATCATAAAAAAATGTAAGGTTTGGGGCCTTGTTCAGGCCGGTCGAGAAATAAAATTTGTGCGCTTGGACAAAATCAGAGAATGGAAGTTGTCGATTAAAGAGTTTATCTCGCCAGTAACTTTTACGATCGATCTGGTTAAACATATCAAGGGTGACTTGCTGACCGCTGATTTCAGCTAGGAGTGATGCAATTACAGTGGTACCAGACTTATGGTGCCCTAATATAAAAATTGGCGCAGGGTGAACCTGGGCAGTCTTCATGATGTATAAAGTTTTAAAGTCAATCAGACGCCTTAGCGACTGTTTGACCGATTGTGGCATATGTTGCTTGATTGGACTCAGCAGCATCTTGTTCTCTCTCTATCTTTTAGACATTGCCAAAATTGAAAGCCTAGGCTAAGTCAGCCTTTTTAATCGTTACATTGATCCCAATACTGTTCGGATAAGCTCCGGTTGTTGTTGGAGATCCCCCCAACCCCCCTTTAAAAGGGGGGCTAAAGTCCGGTATCTTGTCTCCCCCTTTTGAAGGGGGATTAAGGGGGATCCTTAACCGAACAGTATTGACATTGATCCCTGCTGCAGATTTCTCTTCGCTCCGTTCCCCAAAAACCTTGTTTAGAGTGGAGGGCGCTGCATGGCAAGTTTGAAGAATGTAGATTCATAGTAAAGGCTGGCCTTCACAGTATTCAGGAATCGGGGCGCCCATCAACTTCAAGATTGTGGGCGCTAAATCTATGGCATGACCTGACTCTAGGCTAGAACCAGCCGGAATGTTTGGACCTCGCGCCATTAAAAATCCTCTGAGCCGATGACTGCCAGTGCGAGTATAAGGCGCTGGGCCAATACGTCCCCACTCAGGGCTGTCAATCACATCAGTTGGCAAATCGCGCCAAACAGCGACCAGATCGGCGTCAGGTAGCTTGGGATCGGAATCCATGGCGCACTGTCGGGTTCGAACCACTTTTTTGACGATAGGCTGTCCTGTCCTGGCGTCTTGGAGACGATGGAGCTGCTGTGTCAGCTCATCGCAGAGTGCGTCATACTCGCAGGGAGTAACTATTCCCTCAGGTTCTCGCCCCTGGAGATTGATACGGATAAATCCTTCCCCGCCAAAGGTTGGTAAAGCAAATGCTTTCATGTGAGGCCAGAGCGGTTTGTACCACATCGTCGGCTGCCAGGAGTACGGCGTTAATTGCTTGGATAGCTTTTGAGGAGAAGCCAGGTCAAGTTGTTGAGGAGAGTCAAAAAGTTGTTCCAGCTTAGCCTGGAACTTGTCAGGAATCCATCTTTTCAAAAGCTGTTTAATTGGATTGTGATCATACTTGAGTTGCCAGACTTCTCTCGCCCAATTCCTATTTCTCCGCTTCGGCGCCGTAATCATAGGTGGAGCTGTCGTTCCTGATTTTCCGGGAGCTAGGGCGAATTTCCCAGGGAAGCTAAATCGATAGAGAAACTCAGGCAAAAATAGTACGCTGGGTAAATCGGTTGAATTGTTACCCATCCCGTGAGTTGAAAAAATTAATATGTAGGCGTCATCGGGCGCTTCGGCAAGAATCTCTCCGATGGCTTGGTCAATGGCTTCATAGACATCCAGCAAGAGGTCGCCTAGAGAACCTCCTCTTTGCTGATCTCGGTAGAGGGGATGATCCGGCTGGCTGAGGTGACAGAAGTTATGGCCAGCTGGATGGGTCTCACTAAAACTGGTCAAAAACAGATCCCAATTCTCCTGCTGCAGCAAGCAGCGACAGATATTGGAGCGACGAGAGACGCCAACTTTAAGGGCTTGCTGAAATTCGGTTAGGGACTCTTGCTTCCACCAATTAACAACAGCAGATCGATCGGATGTGGGATGTTTCCCATATTTACTAATCAGGTCATGTAAAAGTTGTGGGGGGTGAGAATGGCTCGGCGTATAGGGGGCATGCGCTCCCCAAGCTAATACCTGCGGCCCATTTACCTGCTGGCAGAGGGTGGACTGGGGCAGATCAAATGCGGCGACTCGATAGTCGTCTCCTAAAGCATAGAAGGGGGGATATTCCCCAAAGTCATAGGCGCTGCCGTGTTCTACATCATAGGTGTCTGCCTGGAGCTTCAAGGGTCCCCAATATCCAGTCTGGTTGGGAAGACAACCCGTTAAAAAAGTCGTCCACTTTGTTTCAGTGGTGTAGTAATCGATGTTGGTCAGATGACCATAGGTTCCTTGTTCTCGCAGCTTCCTGAGATTCGCTAAATGTCCTTGCGACATCCAGTCTTCTAGCAATACAGGATCTGCCGCATCGAGTTCAATAGCAATGAGTGATTTCTTCATCCGGTATAACTATTCTCATTCCTTAATGGGTTGAATACATCAAAGACTCAATTCCAGGAAGTGTTGCTTAATGAAGGTATGGTTTTGGACGAGACTGCAAGTGTTCGACTACCATTTCATATCCAGGCTCAACCCCACCCAATTCAAGGTCGATAGGCGATCAGAACAAAATGGGTTCTGGGAAGGTTTGTTCAACCAGATCACGATATTTTTCCAGCTTAGTTTTAGCTAAAAAATAAGGCGACTTAGTTCCAAAGTCATACTTGTGAAATGTATGAAAGTAGCGCTCAGTATAGGTGCGATCGCGTTCATCCATAAAAGGGGCGCATGCGCCGGAGAGAATCGTATGGTAGCGCACCAGCCAAGCTACATGATCCGGCAGGTAATCCTTTAAGCGTGAATAGGCAAACTCACCATGATCCCACTGCAGGATACAGTTATCCAACCCTATGCCTTCCTCATAGTCGCCGATTGGTTGGTGATGACCACCC
>JAKSDM010001618.1 GCA_022360135.1 Pseudanabaenales cyanobacterium
TCCACTCAACGATGGCATGGTTCCCTGACCTTCTTAAACCTGTGATTCGTAGTTCTTTTTGATTCACCACTGAGGTCCAGGAACTACGTTTGAAGATGAGTTTATAAGTATCTTCCGCCGAATGCTCAAGTAGTTTCTTAGCTTTGCGAAATAATTTTTTGGGGTTGTTTATAACTTTGGTAGTCAATGATTTTGCATCCATCGATTCAACGAAGTCAATTATTATTCTAAATCTCTTTGCTTTGTATTATAGACAGTTTTCCTTGGAGCTTCTTTATAGTTATTTATACTGACTTGATTCACCTCGTCTGGCCTGAACCTATCATCTGTGACGAAAACGGGCATGCTTAGAAGAAGATCACTTTTCTGGTTTGCAGATCCATCCTGATTAAGGATTTGATAAAGATGTTAAGCAACTTCTCTACTGAAAAATCATGCGGTGGCAGAATTGGTTTAGCCAGTAGATTGGAACGGCGATCCTTGCTTTATCAGGACTCTTTTTTGAATGATGTTGGGACTTCAGAGTAAATTTGATGATTCAGTGGAGCGCAACAATGGGTTGAGCCGTCCTCAGTTGGCAAATTCCTCGGTAAATTCCATGGTTGCCCAACCAGCATTGGATAAAACCCAACAGTGGAGCGTCCTGCCGCAGATTGCGGTGGTCATCCCTATTTATAACGGTGAAAAAGACTTACCGGGCTTGACAGGTTGCCTCTTGGCCCAAACCTATCCGCCAGAGCGGGTGGAATATTTACTGGTGGATAATGGCAGCTGCGATCGCACGCCCGAATTGATTGAACAAGCTGTTATCCAGGCTAACACGAAGGGCCTAACGTTTCGCCACCTGAGCGAACCCCATATCCAAAGTGCTTATGCTGCTCGCAATACTGGCATTCGAGCGGCCAAGGGCGAGTTTATAGCCTTCACCGACGCAGATTGCTATCCTCGACCTGATTGGTTGACGACCTTGGTTCAACCCTTTGTTAATCCAGAAATTGGCCTTGTGGTGGGAGAAATCAAGGCACTGCCAGGAAAAACCTGGTTGGAGAAATATGCAGAGCGTAAGAACATTATGAGCCAGAGAGACACGCTGGCTCACCCCTTCTGTCCCTATGGACAAACAGCGAATATCGCCGTTAGAACCAAAGCATTGGAGCAAGTTGGTTTATTTCGGCCTCATATGACGACCGGGGGAGATGCCGATATTTGTTGGCGGGTCCAGCAGCAAGGGGGATGGAAATTGCAATTTGCTGAACAGGCAGTTATTCTGCATCATCATCGGACCACTCTGCCTGATTTGCACAGTCAATGGCGCCGCTACGGACGCTCAAATCGGTATTTGCATGAGTTATATGGTGTACAGTTAACTCGTTCATTAACAGCTAAAGAAATCAGATATCGGTTGGCGCGCTGGCTACTGAAGGAGTTGCCCATCGCCGCCTATCAGTTTCTGACCGCTAAAAGTCCCGCTATCGATATGCTGATGACGCCGATTGACCTCTATTGCGCCCAAGCTCGATCAAAGGGGCAGCGAGAATTCCGCTTACCCGAAAAAGCACGGGAATGGAGTGATTTTCAGAAACCCTACACCCTGCCTCCCCAGACTTAAAGAGTTTCATCGCCGCCAACAGAGATGATGATACGAAACGCCTGGTTGGGCTGAAACGGGTTATGTTCAACCAAAACTTTTAGTATTCCAGGGTTGTTATCAGTCGGAAAAACCTTTGCCAGGTTTGCGCTTTCATACCGAATCAAATGGATCTCCTCATTCACATTCCACGCTTCTAGCTGCTTAGCGTCTGAGGGCAGTAATGGGGCGGCCATTTGAATGGCCTGGGTCTGAGAAACCGGGTGATCGAGTAATAGCTCAACTTGTATGGCTAAATCGCCAATGAACATAGCCATTACTTCGCAGGCAGAGGTGAGTGTGTTACAGCGAAAACCTTTTCCAATTCCACGCCCACTAGAGGGACCATACCGGCTTTCAAACACCGCTAGCGTGTCTCCCAAACCCCCTCCATCCTGGGAAATTTGCTCCGGAAGACCGGTGTCTGCATTTTTCTGGGCATATTTGAGACTGGCTTGATATTCAATCACCTTTTGCTGTGCGATTGAGTAGTTGGGACTCGACTCTGGTAAGGCTTCCATTAAATCAATCGCTTCTTCCCAAAGATTAGCAATCTGAGACCAAGTTGCCGGAGATTCAGCATTCTGAGAGAATCCTGCTGCTTTTGCCGCTCTTTGAATAGCCTTGTTGAACAGATCAAGTTCAATGGATTTAGGGTGGCCAGTTGGCTGATTGTCCCCTGATGCCTGAGGGGGTTGAGCCTGCAGTGAACTTGCTTGAACTTCAGATATTTTATTTGAGCTACAGCCTGAAACAACAAGAGGCAGGCTGATTCCCAGGAAGCAGCCGATTAGGATAAGTTTTGCCATAAGGTTAATAGAAGAAGCGCTTATAGATTCATCTTTCGGCCTAAGAATGGCTAGATCTGGATCATCCATTCCATTTGTAATGGACTCTCGCCGTTGGCTGTTATGTGGCGGAATAGGAGATTCATCTAGAGTTCGGGAGTACATTACGCCCAACTTTTCAGCCCTGCCTCTTGAGTAAGCTGATTGTCATTAATGTTACTCCTCCCTATCGAGTTTATAGGGTGAGGGGGGATGCTGGGGGAGGCGATCGCAATACCTAGCCCTGCGTCTCTTGCTTTTCTAGAAGCAGAGATGTATCGATTTGCAAAAGTTGCGTATTGCGATAGATCTGAGGCTGAATCTTGAATAAGCACATTTAATCAATCACTCCCAGCCCTTACAGGCTGGGGTTTTCTTTTGTAAAGACGTATATTCTTAACGGGATTACTGTGTATTGCGCTATAGCGACGGCGGCAAAAAAATTGCAGAATTAAGAATTTAGTCTAACATTGACTCTCACTTCTGACTCCTATCTCCCGATTTCTTGACCAGTCAGAATGTTCCTGCCCCCTCGGCGTCAGATAAAAAAGGGGAATATCCCAGCCCCAATTTTGGAAGAGTCCCAGTCAGCTTTTGTTAAAAACTGATTGAGTCTCCTTGTTGTTGTGGTGAAAACTTTACACCTACGTGAATGGGCAATCAGCCATGAAACTAGAAAATCTCAAATCAGGCTCTAGCCCAATCAAATTTTCTCAACAACCGCGGTGGTTTCCCATTACTTTGATCTTGTTAGTCGCTGCCTGCTTGTATCTCTACAAACTCTCTGCAGAAGGGTTATGGTTGGATGAACTGACGAGTATTGAAGATGTCAAGGATGGAGAGGGTCTACCGCCCCGCAACCTAGTCCGACCGCTCTATTATGTACTGCTTTGGATTTGGATGTCTGTTGGCGAAAGTGACGCCTGGCTGCGGGGGCTATCTATTCCGTTTGCTTTAGGCAGTATCTTACTGACTTATCAGCTAGGTCGCTGTGTAGCCGGACAGCCAGAAGGGCTAGTCGCCGCCCTATTGCTGGCGCTCTCACCCTTATTTATCAATCATACGCAAGAGATCAGGATGTATGCCATGAGCGCTTGCCTAGGGCTAGGAGGAACTTTGGTGTTGACTAATACCCTTTTGATCCAGAAGTCACAGCCTCCAGGCCATATTGCCATAGGCGGATGGGCGAGTATGCGCCTCTTAGCCATGCTGACCACTCCCCTCAACATCACCCTATTGGGGCCAGATATCTGGTTGATTTTGGCCAGGTTCCGAACCCAACGCCGCGCCCTCCTTAGGTTTGGAACCTGGCTACTACTGATGGCGATTTTATGGTCACCTTCTCTGCTAGCGGTCGCCTTTTTCGTCTCTCCATCATCTGAGTATGCAACTCAAGCCCATGTTACGAGCAGAAGTTTTCCTACCTCTCTCCACATCATCCGAATGCTGAAGTTCTTTACAGTCTGGCCGTTTGAAGTTCAGTCAAACGCCATAATTGCTTTGTTTTATAAGGGATTTACTGCTGTTTTGTTGGGGGTGATGGGGGTTGGATTAATCAGAAAGCATCGATCATCCAGACTCTTTTGGGTGACGGCCTGGGCATTTTTGCCATTAGTCATGATCATTATTTTTTCCTATGTCTCTATTTCCCTCTGGGTGCAGCGTTACTTACTATTTGTCTGTCCCTACATCTTAATATTGGTGGCTGCAGGCTTAGTGAGACTCTGGCGTCAGTGGCGGATTGCAGCAGTTATTATAGGGATTGCTTATCTTGTTGCTGTGAGTGGCGGCTTAGGGCGCTACTACACAATCCAGGATCGCCCAGATTACAAATTCACGTTACAGACGATTAATAGCCAAGAAAAACCCGGTGATGTGATCGTTTGGTCTTTGTACTATCGGAAAGCATTAGCTCATTACTACAATGGCTCAGCCCACATTTATTGGAAGCCAACCCGCAATATTGATAATCAGGCAGATGTTGAGACCTGGATAAATAGCTTTCCCTTAAGACAAACCAGGATATGGCTAGTATTGAATGTTGATGAAGAGACGTATCCAATGTTTTACGAGGCGCTTGAAGAAAACTTTCAAATCCAGCAAAATCAAGTCTTTGAGAAAGGGTCGAAGGTTTTTCTTCTGACCCAACATTAGCCCAATAAAAAATTAACCATTGACGCATTTCTATGAATATTCTTATGCTTTCCTCGACCTTTCCTTATCCCCCAACCCGAGGAGGAACACAGGTTAGGACGTTTAATTTAATCAAATACCTGCAGCAACATCATGCAGTGACTTTGGTGACTCAACGGTCTCAAGATATTAAGGAAACTGAGATTAAAGGGATGGAGGAATGGGTTGATGAATTAGTCGTATTCCCTCGTCCTTTGAAGACGACTCTTAAGCCAGGAGTATTGGGGAAGTTACATCGATTCGGCAATTTTTTACAACAAGGAATTCCCCCCGGCGTTCTGACCTGTTATTCTCCTGAGATGCAGACGTGGATTGATCATCAGATTGAAGCCGGTAGGTTTGAGGCCATAACCTGCGAACATAGTGTCAATGAAATTTATGTTCGCCCCGAGTTTCAAACCTGTTTACGGAAGACGGTGGTCAATATCCACAGTTCTATTTATGGCTCTTGTCGAAATCAGCTTCAAACCGGCACGGCAGAGAAGCCATTCCGCGATCGCCTGAATCTACCGCTACTGCGCCGCTATGAACAGCAATACTGTAAGAAATTTTCGGACCTTGTGGTCACCACCGATGAAGATCAGCATCAGATGAAGCAGTTAAGCGCTGACAGCCAGATTCATGTTATTCCCAACGGCGTTGACCTTGAGCAATTCCCCTATCGGCCCGCCGATCCCAGTGGATATGGTCTGATTTTCATCGGCGCCATGGATAATTTAGCCAATATCGACGCCGCGATTTTTTTGAGCCAGGAGATTTTTCCCAGTCTCCGGCGGCGTTATCCTGATGCAACGCTAATGCTGGTGGGCGCCCGCCCTACCGCCAAAATATTAGCGCTGGGAAACTCTCCTGGAATCACTGTCACTGGCCGTGTTCCTTCAATGGCAAAGTATTTACATGAAGCAACGGTTTGTGTCGTCCCCATGCGGACTGGCTATGGCATTAAGAATAAGACCCTGGAAGCCATGGCGACAGGTATCCCTATCGTAGCCAGCGATCGCGGCCTGGAAGGATTGACGGTGGATGAACCTGGCGGTCCCTTGAGAGCCCTGCGGGCCAATCGCCCAGAGGAGTTCACAGAGGCTATTGGACGTTTATTCGATAATCCCGACCTGCGGCTAGAATTATCTGGCAACGAACGCGCCCTGATTGAACAGGACTATACCTGGGAAAGGGCGGGTCAGCAGTATGAGCAAGTGCTATCCCTCTGATGATCCAACCATTGCCTGAGAAGAAACGTCAGGTTTCCTCTTGTTCTCGGCCCTTGCATTCTCGGCCCCATCGGCCAACCGAGCTATCGTCCTCACCAGGGCGGGTAAAGCTACTGGTGCAAGCATCCTCTGGGAATCAGGCGCTGGTCTGCTTAGGCAGCTTCCTTGGCGTCGCCAGCGCAGCCAGTATCACGATTATTGGGATTTGGCTGAGTGTGAAGCTGATCGTCAATCCAGAGAAATTGTATTGGCTGGAACAATTTCTACCGCGTCCTGGCTTGGAGTTGGGACAGACAATGTCCCAAACTCTAGAGGACATCGAAGTTGAGATCAAGCAGGCTGGCTTTACTCTAGGCCAGGTTATGCTGCTGGAGCCTGCATTAGGCGTAGAGACAGGCTCAACTGACTGGCTAATTCCGGTTTTGGCTACTCGTCCTTACTGCCAGACCCACTGCGCCCAAATTGTTGAACTGAGGGTCTATCGCCCTCAGCAAGTGGCTGAAACGGGGCCGTTGTTGAAACTGTTGGATCGCATATCCACTATCGGCCCAGAAGAAGCGTTTGTCGTCGCTCCTTTTGTCGGCACTGCCTTTGAGAGTCCCGCTTCTACCCGTAAGTTGCCCTTAACTCAACTCCAATCTTTGCCAAACGGAATAGCTTCCGGCATTTGGTTCACATTGCAAGGGGAGTGGGGTCGGGGTAATACGAACGTGCTGTACGGTCAGCTGATCCGCTACAACCCCCGTAAGGCCCGTCTATCTCCCTTATTAGTCTGGACCAGTCCAGCAGGTAGACAACCCTACTGGCAGGAATTGGATGGCGATCAGCCAGCTGAGTTAATGGTTGATCAAACGGTAGGGTTGCAACCCCGGTTTCGGGCCTATCGGCTGGAGCAAAGTTCATCGCCGGTTGCGCCCCTAAGGCTGCGCCCGATATCCTTTTTGGAACCGGCCCTGAATCAGTCTTTGGCCCAGTCAACTTATGGGAAGGCGCTGTTATTGGCTCGCAATGGCCTATGGTCAGCTGCGTTGCGATCGCTCCAACCCCTCAAACAGCAGTCTGACCAGAATTGGACCGCCGCCGCGGAAGCCCAACTTCAGCTGATCAAACAGCATGCTGAGATCACTAAAGCCCAAGCAGATCGCACCTGGGCTAGTCCCAGTCAGCAAATTTTAGCTTATTTGATTGATGGTCAATGGGAAAACGCGCTTGAGCTATTTGAGGCCGAACCGGATGTTCATACCAATGTGCTCAATCTTTTGAAAACTGACTCCGATCGCCTTTGGAATCAAGTTTCAACCGCTCTTCGAATCAACTCTAACCAGCCTGCCGCCCAAGCATGGGGAGCTTTGATTCTTACTGCTCAGCACAATCCCTCTACCGCCCTAGGCTGGCTCGCACGGCAACCAAACTCGACTGCTATTGGACAGCGATTCCGCACCCTGATCACACCATTCGCTGTTCCGGAGCCGGTTTTTGCATCCGTCCCCGCTCTACCGACCAAGCCCAAACGGATTATCGGTTCCGCCATTCGACTTAGATCACTGGATCCAACTGCATGGCTAAGCCCCAACTCAAGTCAATTCTTTCCTTCCCCCGAGCAGGAAGCCTCCGATCAGAAAGCTTGGTATCGTATACAGGTGTCAGCCTTTCATGATGGCCGACAGTGGCGGCGAACCCCTTTCTCAGATATGCCGCCCCTTAGCCAAACCGCTGACTCCCTTTGGCGGCAGTTAGGATTTGATCCTCACCCTATCTTGGAAATTTTGGCTCAATCTGAAGCGGGTCGAAATCAGTCTGTTCAAGTTACAGTCAAAGCTCTTCAGCTTCAGGGAGATAGCCTTTGGTTGCTGGCCTCGGGGAAGACTGCGCTAGAGTTGAACCCAACCGCCTCACCCCTTCTAGCCACGACGCCCCGAACACTGAGGCAGCTAACCTCTACATCGGCGATAACACTGGCCAGGTTTAACCAGCAACATTCCAATTGGGTGACTCAAATAACGTCAACTTTCCAGCAAATGACGCCCTGGGGAGATGGCTGGGGAGTCCTGATTAACTCAGAACCAGAAGCTGGAACAGTGGCGCAAGGAAGAATAAACGCCTTAAGCGCACTGCCGATTCAACTGATTGACCTGACTGGCGATCGTCAACCCGAAGCGTTATTAACCCTAAACCCAGCTAAGCTAGAAGGCATTCTAGGAACTGTATCAGAATTCCCGGATAATTATTTCCCCAGAACACTGATTTTTTCTGAAACAGGCGCCTTGATCTACACCGATTTAGCGAGCAGTCGCTCCCTGGTCGCTCTTGCCTCCCTATCGCCAGAGGAGCCCACCGCCTTGGTAATCCAAGAGAGCGGCCAATTTCATCTGTGGGAATGGTCGGCGACAGCGCAACGGTTTCAACCATAGCCGATCAACGCTGTCCAAAGAGTTGACGAAATTGAATTTTGGCCGACACATAAGCAGGAACCTGGTAGTGTTCGGCAATTAACCAAAGGACCAAGATCAGGTGAGAGACAAATGTCAGGGCGACCCAAATAGAAGGGACTACTTCACCCGGACTTCCCTCCAATGGTGGAAAGACTTGAGAAGATAACCACACAATACCGGGCGGCAGGGACACTAAGGCTAAACCCACAACCCAAATGACAACGGTAAGGTTGAAATCATCCTGATAGACCATCCGCCAGTTATGACCATTCCAGCGCCATGACATCGGTTGGGCGCTATCTACTACCTGAATCGATTGGTTTTGTAAATTGGCCGTAAAAATGTGGCGGCAGAAATTGCAAGCGAAGGCGTCCATCAAGGACAACGTTTCGATCTGACCATGTCGACACACTGGACAGATGTAGGTTCCCCTATGGTCAAGATTAGTTCGGGCGGGAACTATTGGGGAGGAGGATGTCTTTGTACTTTCTAACTTTGAAAGTGGATTCATCATAAAAATCCTTTCAGGCGACTCCGAGAATAGGGGCGTTCAATAGCGGCTTATAAACTGGCCAGGGTAGTATCGCCAACCCTTTTAAAATATTCTTGACCATCCTGCTCCAGAACCACAATGGGTTCTTCGCTGCTGTTCATGTCAATCCGCTTAACCCGAACCCGACCATTCGCCAAATAAGCCCCTACGCCTACATAACGAGAAGTGCTCTGATTGGATTCCCGCACAATAATACTAATCAGATCGCCAATATGTAACACCCCACTCACCTGAATAGCGTCAATTGGATTGATTAGAGCGGGTACGGGAGATAAGGCGATCGCAGAACTGGGGGTCGAGGTAGGCGATTGCAAGGTATTGGGGGTAGCCGGACCCAGACTCACTGGGGGTAGTGAAGGCAGAGGAGGGAGACTTTGAGTCGCTGCAACAGGAACCAACGGTAAGCCGCCTCCAGGTTGATTGGAGACGGCTTGAACGGATGATGCAGCAGGGGTATTCTCGGTTACTGTCGATTGAGCTAAGGGCATTGATGCGATAGGCGGTTGGGTGATCGAGGAAAATGGGTCCGCTCGACCTGAAGATATTGCCGGCAGCCTCGACTGAGCCGAAGTAGACTGCAGTAGCCTCAATTTACTAGGTTGGACATTGTCAGCAACGACGGCTAAAGATGCCGACAAGGGCTCCAGTCTAACTTCTACGGCAGAGTCAAATATTTTCTCAGAGGCGTCCATGGTCGCCTTAGGCGAATCGGTCAAGAGCCGAATAGCACTGCCGATACTGACGGAAGTCAGTACCGCTACAATTCCAACAGCCAGTTTGCGCTTTTCTAATCGCTTTTTCATAGCCCAATCCCCACAATTTTCACCTAGGATAGCCAATTCTTGGGAAAGTGGTTATGGGATGTAAAAGAAGGAAATGTAATAATTAGCTCTAATTTGAAAAATATATCTCGATTGGAGACGTAAAATGCAGCTTCAATCAAGCTACGAAGAAAGCCGCAAGATTGTTCTCAAGGGTGCTATTGTAGATTGCCTCGCGATCGAGGCAATCTTACCGCTGATCTAACGTTGAGATTCATCAACAAATGCCCGCCGCTCTTGATTAATGGCCTGTAGCTTCATCAGTAAAGCATCAGCTTCAGCTTGCAGATGAAGCAGCTCAACTTGGTGATTCGCTTGGTAAGAAGAATGCTTAACTTCAATCCAGCAAACCTGGCCATCAGCAGTCAGACTCTCTCCATCGTCCTGTTGTCTAGAAGCATAGGAAGATAATTGGACGCTTTGTGAGGAATTCTCCGCAGGTGAAGCGTTCATAATTAGGATGCAAATTAGTAATTTTTACTTACAAAAATTGTCAAGGTATTTTACAACAAATTTGTAAACTCGATCGTACTCA
>JAKSDM010001691.1 GCA_022360135.1 Pseudanabaenales cyanobacterium
GGAAAGCGTGATCATGGAAAATGCCGAATCGGCTGCTAATCTACTTCGGCAACTCAAAGCTCGCCAGATTCAGTTGGCGATTGATGATTTTGGTACGGGGTATTCGTCTCTAAGCTACCTCCATCGCTTTCCAGTGGACACGTTAAAGATCGATCGCTTATTCATTCGCGGAATTGGCGAGTCTAATCCGAATCCAGCTAATCTCCAAGCAACTCTGGATATCGCCCATAATTTGAGCATTGTTCAAACAGCGGTGCATTTGGCCCATAATTTAGGGATAAATGTGGTTGCTGAGGGAATCGAAACTAAGCAACAACTGACCCAATTACGCGCTCTGAGTTGTGAATTTGGCCAGGGATATTTTTTTGCTCCACCGCTGGATCAAGAAGCTGCAACCGACTTGCTGGCGAAAGCGATTTAAAGTGTAATGGCACTGAAATAAGAGTTTATAAATCACTAAAAGCCCTGATATTCCGTAGGGTGGGCATTGCCCACATGGCTTATTTCAGTGCCATTCATTTAAAGTGTAATTTAAAGTGCAATCTAAAATGCCAAAATTTAATCCAGCAAATCGGGTTCTTGGCGCACAATCTTGTCATATAGAGACTGGAAGCTAAACCATCCGGCATAATGGTCGCCAATCTGGCTATAGGTCAGACTCGCCGTTTCAGGATCAATTAAAACAGGCTGACCTGCCGCTTCCGCCATTAATTGAGTCTGGCAAGAACGGTCCAGGGTAATAAACCACCAAGCCGCCTCATCCACAGAATGCCCTACCGTCAGTAATCCGTGGTTGCGGAGGATAATTGCCTTCCGTTCACTCAGAGTTTGAGCAATTCGCTTTCCCTCCTGAAGATCTAACACCACTCCAGTGTAGTTCTCAAACAGGGCATGGTCTTCATAGAAGGCGCAGGCATCTTGGGTGAGCGGATCTAGTAACCTTCCCAGGGTTGACCAAGCTTTACCGTAGAGAGAATGGGCATGGGCCGCCGCCGCCACGTCCGGTCGCGATTGATGAATCTGAGAGTGAATGGCGAAAGCCGCCGCATTGACGGCCCGATTTCCCTCGACGACTTCTCCTTTGTGGTTAACCAAAAGCAGATCCGATACTCGAATATGCCCAAAGTACATGCCAAACGGATTGACCCAGAAGTGGTCTGCAAGTTTGGGATCCCGAGCTGTGATGTGTCCGGCGATACCTTCATCAAAGCCATAGTGGGCAAATAAGCGAAAGGCGGCAGCTAAGCGCTGCTGGCAATGGAGCCGAGCTGCTTCGACCGTATCGAACGTCGGGGGCTGGGGTAGATGGCTGAACTCCATAGGTATACCTTGTGATAGCGGGAGGGGGTTCAGTTCATCCTTATGCTAGCAACTACCTGCATGCAATCAGTTCTGGAATTCAGTTCTGGAATTAATTTGTAGTATCTTGTAGCATGAGCTTAGAGGAACTAATGACGTCAACTTAAATGTCACTTGTCACTTGTCACTTGACCAATGGCCAATGGCCAATGACCAATGACTAATAAATTCTTGTCCAGCCAGAAAGTGTCGGCTTAAGTAGATACCCAGAATGGCCAACAAATTACTTCTGTCAGCTGAAAATTTAACCTATCAACTCAACTCAACCCAAACCCTGTTTGAGGGAGTTCGCTTAAGTATTGAGTCGGGCGATCGCATTGCCCTAGTGGGTCCTAACGGGGTTGGCAAATCTACGCTGCTGAAAATTCTAGCAGGTCACCTCAAACCCAGTGCGGGGTCTATTTCACAGCATGGCCTTGTCTACTACCTACCCCAAATCAGTACATTGAACCAGGAGATTAAAGGCGAGACGACGATCAATTTTCTCAGCGCCATCTCGGAAGACTGGTGGGAGATTGGGGAAATTTTGCAGGCAAAATTCAATACCGTGCTGGATTGGTCTCTGCCCATTACCCACTTGAGTGGTGGAGAATTGACAAAACTTTTCCTCGCCCTTGGGTTGTCCCAAGATCCCGCCGTCTTGTTGTTGGATGAGCCAACGAACCACATGGATCTTGTCGCCTTGGCGCACTTAAGCCAGCTTCTCAATGATTATCAGGGGGGAATGGTGATTGTCTCCCACAAGCCATTTTTTCTAGATCAGATAGCAGAGACCACTTGGGAGCTGACGCCGAGGGGAATCAATATCTACGGCGGCAATTTTTCCCTGTACCGGCGACAAAAAGAAGTCAACCAAGGTGCTGCTGTGCAATCGCACGAAGTTGCCAAAAAGCAACTGAAGAGGGTTAAAGCCTCAGCCCTTCGTGAGCAAAAACGGGCGGATCGATCTCGCCGGTTAGGACGACACAATCAACTAAATGGAGGTATCCCCAAAATTCTAGCAGGCAATCTTAAACGGAAAGCTGAGAACACTGCTGGGAATATGGCTAAGAAACATCAGGCGGCGATAACGCAGGCATCTCAGAAGGTGGTAGAGACAAAAACTAGAACAACCAAGGCTACGCATATTCAGCTGGAAGAGAAAAGCCAAAAGCGGAGAAATCTGATCGCTATTCGAGGCGCCAATCTCAAAGTAGACAAGCGCCTACTTATCCAGAATATCCAACTTCAGATCGCTTCCGGCGACCGAATTGCTTTTTCTGGGGCGAATGGTTCAGGCAAATCGAGCCTGGTCAAGGCAGTTCTGGGCAAATCCGACGCGCTGACCTTGCTCGAATCCGGTGAGGTCTTGTTAGCCCCAGCAATAAAAGCAGTGTATCTCGATCAAACCTATGAACTGGTAAATCGAGAACAAACGATTCTTGAAAATATGCGGTCAGCAAATCCCGATCTTGCTTATCAACTCTTAAGGCAACAACTTGGCCATTTCCTCTTTTTCAACGATCACATCCACAAACCTGCCGCTGTTCTGAGCGGCGGCGAGTTGGCAAGATTAGCGATCGCCATCATTAGTATTTCTCAGTTAGACCTGCTGGTGCTTGATGAACCGACTAACAACCTGGATATTGAAACTGTTGACCACATGGTCGAAGCCCTGAATGAATATCAAGGCGCACTCTGGGTTATTTCCCACGACTTGGATTTTCTCAGTCGTATTGATATTATCCAAACCTTGAAGCTGAAGAACCAATCCTTGCAAATAATCTCTTGTCTGCCCAATGAGCCTGAGCAGTATTACCGAGAACTGCTGAAGTGAGATGAATGGTTAGGTTAATATCCTAAAAAACTCCGATCATGAGATCGGAGTGGGGGGTGCAATCGAGAACGACGCGGAGCAATGCTTCAAATTTTTGAAAGTCTTTGCAGTTTGCCAACTAAAACAATTTTCGAGTGAAGTTTTAAGATCAGCCTTGTCTCTATCGCTGAATTTGGCGCTTCAATGATGTCAGCAGGCAAAATCTCGAATTGCCCTCAAAGTACTGCTCATAGTTCGCCAAAGCTATTTTTAATGGAATGGCGCTGAAATAAGAGTTTATAAATCGCTAAAAGCCCTGATTTTCCGTAGGGTGGGCATTGCTCACATGGCTTATTTCAGTGCCATTCATTTTTAATGAGTCCTTTTCAAGCATGTCAAGGCGCAGTTAAACCAGTTAGATGGTTTTAACATCCAAGTGTTGATCCCGCAACTCATCAAAGTTATTTTGGTCTTTCTCGAGATTTTCTCGCCGTAGTTGGTCGAAATCAACCTTAACCCTCAAGTGTGGTTGCTGGAGTTCTCCCAGGTTGTTTTGGTCTTTCTCAAGATTTTCTCGCCGTAGTTGGTCAAAATCAACGGCTTGGCTAACCGGGGAAACAACTGCAGAGGCGATTAAAATAGCTGCGCTAGAAAATAAAGCACGTTTCATAAGTTTCAGCTCCTTGCAATCAAATGCTTGGCGCTCAAGCATTTCAAACATCATGATTACTAAGGATGCACTCCCCCCATGAGCAGGTTCTGATGGGAGTATGAGAAAGAGATAAATTTTATCTGAGAAATATGAAAATTAGGTGTAGAACTAACCCTACACCTCACTGACCATGTCTACCCTTCTAAGTTCCGTAAACAAGTGGGTAGACAAAAAAATCACATAATTTTAATCATAACTTCTAGTCAGTCTAAAATTATGCAAGTATTCAGTTTAACTAAACTTAGCTTTCCAAATTGGTTAATTCAGTAGTCAGTTATACAGATTTTCAAAAATTAGTCTTTGCATTTCGGCAACTGACTATACTGACGCATGGATCTGATAGCGCTGCTTAATCAGATCCATGTGTACTTGCTCTGACCCAGTCAGTTTAGGTAATAACCGTTGGCTTTTCCCGGCCAGTTAATTCACGGATCTGGGCCAGTTCACTCGCTAGCTGAATGAGGGCGGACAGCGACTGTTGAGTATCCAGATTGTGTCTGGCCGGATCAGGTTCGTAGCTTTCCAGATAAACCCGTAGTGTCGCTCCCTGGGTGCCTGTTCCGGAGAGGCGAAATACGATCCGCGACCCGTCTGTGAATCCAATGCGGACGCCTTGCTTCTGGCTGATGCTGCCGTCAACCGGATCGGTGTAGCTGAAGTCGTCGGCGTACTTGACCTCGTATTGGCCGAGTTGTTTGCCTGTTAGGGTTGAAAGAGCAGTGCGCAAGTTATCCATTAGTCGGTTGGCGTCCGCCGTCTCGACCCCCTCGTAGTCGTGGCGTGAGTAGTAGTTCCGTCCGTAGGTCCGCCAATGGGCTTGAACAATTTCCTCAACCGATTGCTGCCGAACCGCCAAAATATTTAGCCAGAAAAGCACAGCCCAGAGCCCATCCTTCTCTCGGACATGGTTTGAGCCAGTACCGAAGCTTTCTTCTCCACATAGGGTGGCCTTCCCCGCATCTAGCAGATTGCCAAAAAACTTCCACCCTGTAGGGGTTTCATAGCAGTCGACGCCCAGTTGAGCGGCCACCCGATCCACGGCCTGGCTGGTGGGCATGGAGCGCGCCACCCCAGCCAAACCAGACCGATAGCCGGGAGCCAGTTTGGCATTGGCCGCCAACACCGCCAGACTATCACTGGGGGTAACAAAGAACTGGCGACCCAAGATCATATTGCGATCGCCATCTCCATCTGATGCGGCGCCAAAATCTGGCGCGTTTTCACCAAACAGGCGATCCACCAAGTCACGGGCGTAGACTAGATTAGGGTCGGGATGCCCACCGCCGAAATCTTCCAAGGGAGCGCCATTCAGCACAGTCCCTGCTGGCGCGTTGAGCCGCCGCTCAAAGATAGCGTGGGCGTAAGGACCCGTAACCGCATGCAGGGAGTCCATGCACATACGAAACTTACCAGAAGTGAGTAACTGCTGAATTTGATCAAAGTCAAACAGCGCCTCCATCAGGGCGGCATAGTCAGTTACTGGGTCGATGATATCGACCTTCATGGAACCGAGTTGAGTGGATGCAATCCGATCCAGATCCACATCACTGGCCTCAAGAATCGGATAAGCATCAATCACTTTGCTGCGGGCAAACATCGCCTCGGTCACCTTCTCAGGCGCAGGGCCGCCATTGCCGATATTGTACTTAACGCCAAAATCTCCTGCTGGTCCCCCTGGATTGTGACTCGCCGAGAGAATGACGCCGCCAAAGGCCCGGTATTTACAAATAATGCAAGATACAGCCGGGGTGGAAAGAATCCCGCCCTGACCCACCAAGACTCGGCCAAAGCCATTGGCCGCCGCCATCTTCAAGATGATCTGAATGGCCTGACGATTGTAATAACGGCCATCTCCCCCTAAAACTAAAGTCTGTCCCTGAATACCCTCAAGACTGTCAAATATAGACTGGACAAAGTTCTCTAGATAGTGGCTTTTTTGGAAAACCGACACCTGCTTGCGAAGTCCTGAAGTCCCAGGCTTTTGGTCAGCAAAGGGCTTCGTGGATATGGTTTGAATAGTCATTTAGATCCTCTGAGTAAACAGGTCAGCGAAAATACTTAATCTTTTTAGATGCTTTTAGAAATTAGTTTTACCAAATTGTAGAGAAGTCTGGGTTAAGGGAATAGGGAATTAAGGAATGGGGAACAATAATACAGGGTATCTACTTATTAAGCCGGAACGTTCTGGCTGGGCAAGAATTTATTAGTCATTGGTTATTGGTTATTGGTCAAGTGACAAGTGATAAGTGACAAGTGACAGGTGGCAAGTGACAAGTGACAAGTGACAGCTGGATTCTGAGTTCCATCTCAGGGATAATTTCCCGCTTTAAGTTGACGCCCTACCCACCCAAATGACTCAGTTATATTTAGTGTAGAGCCGCCATTCAAAGTGTCGCCTCATCTTCAAGACGCCTATGTTAGAGCCTATTTATAGCCCCATCATTTTTGTTGGTCGAGAACAGGAGCTTGCATGGTTGACTCAGATGATGCAGGCTCCCTTGAGCGATCCCGCCGCCAAATGGATACTCTCTGTCCAGGCCCCTGGTGGAATGGGTAAAACCCAGCTCCTCAAGCAATTCGCTGAGGCGGCTCAAAAAAGCCGTGAGGCTATCAACAGTCATACTGTTTTGGTTACTCAGCATCCGATTGATCTCTACTTAACCTCCCATCAAACCGAGTCGGGAATTCTTAGAAGCATTGCGGCGCAACTAACCGCTGCTTCTGGAACAAACCCCTTTCAGTCCTTTTTTGCGGCCCTGGACCGCAGTTTTCGGGCAACTGAAGAAGATGTCGATCTGCGAGAGATCTTTTTAGCCTGTTACCGAACTTTAGAAACGGATCAGGTGGTTTTGTTGTTTGACACGATTGAGTACGCCAGCCAAGCGGTACAGCGTTTCTTTCAGGAAATGCTGCCTCAATTCCGTCTGGGAGGACAAGAAGGGTTGGGCTCCCTAGTGGTGACGGCGGGCCGGAAATTCCTGACAGACTATTGCGATCATCCCCACATTGCCGTCTTAGAACTTCAGGGTTTATCCCAATCTGAAATTCGTCAGTATTTTGAGACGGTTTTTCCTAAGCGACGAACCTCGGCGATTTCTCCCCAATTTATTGATCGCATCGCCACCCTCTCCCAAGGCCGTCCGATTCTGGTGGCGTTAACCATCGATTGGCTGAATTACGGCAGTTCGCCTGAAGAGTTGGATGCAGATAGCCCGGAAGCCTTTGAGCGGATGATGATTGAACGCATTAGTGAATTGCGTTATCCGGAAGATCAAAC
>JAKSDM010001270.1 GCA_022360135.1 Pseudanabaenales cyanobacterium
CTCGAATAGTGGTGGATGAGCAGACTGATTCATCGATGCGATTGGGGGCTTTACAGCGATGTTCTAATTTTGACTTATATTCTCCTTGATCAAGTATAAGCAACATTAGTCCGGACAGTTGTTAGGACAGCAAGAAGCTATCGGATAAAAGGGCGTCAAAGTCATCGCTAATGACAAAGGCCCAGTTATCACCGGCGCTAGACAAGCTCTTTCTAGCGAAGCCGCCCGCTATTGGAAAAACTTAGGAGGCTCCTTAATGGTCTGCTCGATTGTTATTCAACCAACGAGTCAACTCTTGAGGCGTCGAGAAATCTAACAGCGACGATATGGTTGCCATGCTCTGCCTGGGGATTCCGTCAAGCCAGAATATAGCAATCCTAAATCAGTCGTAAATTCTTTGAAACGGAGATCATTGTCAAATAGAGATTGCAAGCTTCTAAAAAGCCTTTTATATTTGCAAATCATCTAGGATTGCAATAGTTTACCAATGTGTTTTGTCTCTACCCAGGCAATTGAATGTCTGCTTTGATCCTTGATCCTAAGGAAGGAGTCAAATTCTATCTCATGGGGGACTTACCGCCTTAAATGGGTGTCCAAACGGCGAAAAACAAGACGCACTGATAACTGTTTAGATACCTAAATTTAGTTAATTACTAAGTCAAGAATATATTAATATAGGGTAACTACTCAGGCTTAATTTTTTGTGTTATTTGGAGGAGAGTTAAGTCTCTCCAGATTAGGACGACGCCATTCCATTGATCTAAATGTTGCCAAGAGCCCGGTTTTCGTAACCTGCGACGATTGGGGCAGTCTTGGAGCAATTCGTCCATTAATTATTGACAAAAATTAATTTGCAGACTTTGCAGATTTTATAGAAAACCGATCCCTTTACCCGACCACCCTTTAAACATCTTGTCATTATGAAACGCATTCTCTTTCTTCTTCTTCTCGCCATTGCGCTCCCAGCTTCCGCACAGCAAGCCGACCCAGGTTCTGTTCCCGGCGATCCACTCACAGGCAAGGGCAATGTCAACCGCTCCATTCTCACCTTCGACGAAATGATCAACGGCGCCAACACCAGTTCCCCTGTTAGTGAATCAGCCTTTGCCCTTCCCGCTAACGCGGCTCATCCCAGCAATACCTTCTCTGGTCGACTTGAACTGATCGGTGAAGCAACCAACGGCAGCTTCACCGCAATCGCAGACAGTTTTAACTATGACGCCGATGCAGAGCGGCTGCACCTGCCAGAGATTGACATCGAATTTGTGCAAAATGGCAGCCATCTGATCCCAGTGCAACGCGGCAAGCTTGTCACAAACCATCCATTCTGGGATTATCTAGTCGGCCCTGGCCGGGTCTGGAACGAAAACAGTGACAATGACTACAGCCGGGCGGCATTTCCCTTTGCCCTGCTGGAAAAGAACGCCAACTGCACTCACAATGGCGTCATGAACTTTCTCTTTGATAACAACAGCAACCTCTCAAAGGTATGGTATCAAATTACACAAGAGACCTGCCTCTACTTCAAAGGTGATTTCTGGGGACAACTAGACGCGACGTATCACGACGGCCCTGTTTCTGACAGCGACCAACTGCAAACGGATTATATCCAGGAAGTCAGCAACAAAATGCCCACACAAGATATTACTTCCCTGGCAGTGGACTACCCTGACTTTGACCTCAGCGCCCTTACTAGCGGCATTGACGACATTACCTTATACGGCATGGTAGCGAACGGCGTCAATTA
>JAKSDM010001370.1 GCA_022360135.1 Pseudanabaenales cyanobacterium
ATCGCTATCAGTCCGCCACTGAGGTTCTCCAGGATCTGCAATCCCTGAAGCAATTCTATACCTCGCCGCAGATACATCTGCAGCAGGAATCAGGGTGTAAGGCTGATTGCTTATCGCGGATTCCTCGATCCCCAAATCATCTAGAGAAAACAAACGTTAGCTCCCCGCCTAAGACTATGCGGAGAAGCGTCGACGCAACGGTAAACCCCTCTGGAGGTATAGCTCAACATCCAGTTGTCCCCACCTCATCACAGATAAACAGTGAGCGAAGAAAACTTTTACGGCTGATAATCCAAGGCATCATTCGCATCGCTGTGATAAGCGGTCCCTTTGTGTTGGCTGCTTGGCTTGCAGGACTTTCGCTCCCCAATGGGGTATCAACTCGTGAGCCAGCTTCTAGGACTTCTCAATCAGAGCCAGCAATGTTGACGGCAGAGGCTGCTGCTGTAGAACCCCTAATTAGCTCCGGTGAGAGCAGCCTTATCCCAATCCTCGTTACGCCTCAAAAGCAGGCAGGTATTGCAGCTTTCAAAGCAGGTAACGGCGGGCGAACGATCGAAATCTTGGCCGCTTATTTAGAAACCAATCGTAACGATCCAGAGGCTCGAATCTATCTCAATAATGCCCAGATTGGAGAACAAACGTCCTATACCATTGCCGTTGCCGTTCCCCTTGGCGGCAACTTAAAGGTTGCTTTGGAGCAACTGCGAGGGGTTGCTCAGGCCCAAACTGACATCAACCAAGCTGTTGGTGTCAATGGGGTTCCCCTACAGGTTGTGATTGCCAATGATAACAATGACCCAGCTATTGCCCAGCGGATTGCAACTGAACTGACTGCAGATCCGAATGTTCTAGGGGTTGTGGGTCATCACGCCAGTGATGTAATGCTGGCTAGTGGGGACATTTATGCATCCGGCAAACTGGTGACAATTTCCCCCACGATCGCCCTAGAACCCATTAAATTCGGTCAATATGTCTTCCGTACAGCCCTCCAGGATAGGCTCACTGTAGAGGCATTAGTCAAAGGTATCGTGCGGTTGAAAGATAAGACTGCCGCAGTTTTTTATAATTCCCAAAGCGAATATAGCGGGTCCCTGGCGTCTCAATTTGCCAACGCCCTCTCCGCCGAAGGAGGGCGAGTCTTGGGTGAGTTTGATCTGTTCAGCCCCGACTTTGAGGCTGAGCAGAGTTATCAACAAGCTATTCATCAGAAGGTGGAGGCGCTAGTGTTATTGCCAGATAACAGCCAGTTAGACAAGGCATTAAAGGTAGCTAAAATTGCCGCAGAAGCAGGAATTGATCATCGAAAACGGCAGATTTTTGCAGCCGATACTTTCTGCCTATCCAAAGTCCTAGAGGCGGGCGTCGAGACAGCGGGGATGATTGTTGCTGACCCCTGGCAGGTCGCTTGCGATGCCTACACCGATTTTTTTCACGCCTTTCAGCAGTTTTGGAATACGGCGGTAAGCCACCCCACGATCGCCGCCTACGATGCAACCCAAGCTTTGATTGCGGCCATTCAGCGTCATCCTACCCGCGAGGGGGTGCAGCAAGCCCTCAGTTCAGATGGGTTTACCGCCAAGGGCGCAATTGGCGATGTGCGGTTTCTACCTTCTGGCGATCGCAATCACTCAATCCAACTGGTCCAGATTGCACCCAATTCGAATGCTAGCTATGGGTACGACTTTACCCCGCTACCCTAACCGCACACAGCAATTCTGGTTGATATACATCCATCTAGCATTAGCAGCTCAGCACATTCCCATTCCGCTCAAAAAGGAACTCGCTATAGTCAGCCAGATCGTCAAGTCCCAGGGGGGTGAGACAAATTTCAGCGGTTAAAAACAGGAGGGTTCGAAATAGAAATTGTCGCCATTTTGAATTCATCGGAAAAAACCCTTTACTCCCACTAGAATGGGCTTACTTTGTGAGCAGTTTTTCTCAGGCTGAGGTATCTTTGCATATCAATTCTGCCGTTGCAAAGTGATACAAAACTGCGCTATTCACGCTCATTTGATGAGTTGATTTCCGCAGCAAAATTTGCGCGATCGCGTATCTTAGATATTTACTTTGGGCTAACGACAGACTCCGCTTATATAATTGAAAGGCGATCGTTCAGGAGTCAGCCGCCATGATTTCCCCAGAACTCAAATCCGGCTTGCCATCCACTGAAGATTTACCCTGCTCCGATGACACCCCTGTGGATAATGAAGACCAGAATTTACTGCCCAACCTGTTGCTGTTTGTTCTAGTTAGCATTTGGGCGGAACAAATGGATTGGTATTTTGGGGTGGATATGGCGGTGTATCACACCACTGGCGTCAGTCCTAAAGTTCCGGTTGTGCCGGATGCGTTTCTCAGCCTGGGAGTGGAGCGTCGAAAGGGGGGGAAATCTCGTAGAAGCTATGCCGTTTGGGAAGAAAATGATGTAGCGCCCATCTTGACCCTGGAAATGGTTTCCCATAAACCGGGTGGAGAATATGACGAAAAGATGGCGATTTATACCCAATTAGGGATTCTGTACTATGTGATTTACAACCCTGAGTTTTGGCGGCGAGATCGGCGTCAACCATTAGAGGTTCATAAACTGATCAAGGGCCAGTATCAGCTACAGATTGGCGAACCCTTTTGGATGCCTGAGGTGGGATTGGGAATCGGCCGCTCACAGCAGGTGATTGGCGGCATTGAACAAGAAATTTTGTCCTGGTATGACCAGCAGGCAAAGGTCTATCCTTTACCCGAGACGATTATGCAGCAGATGCGCCAGCAGTTGGAGACAGAGCAGC
>JAKSDM010000926.1 GCA_022360135.1 Pseudanabaenales cyanobacterium
AAAGACAGAAATCAGATTCTGTGCAAAATGGAGGCAGATCTCAAACTGAGATAATAGTGATTAGGGGGAAGGATGAATTCACAGGTGCTGAGAAAGGAAGTGAGAGGGCTAGCGCCGGGGAGTCTACGCCGGATTCACCATATCGCCCTGAATGTTAAGGATATGGCGTCGTCTCGTCACTTTTACGGGGTGATTCTGGGCCTACACGAACTGGTGGGAGATCAGGTTCCGACTACCCTCAAAGATCTAGTCGCAGCAGGCAAAGTGGCTAACTTTGTGACGCCAGACGGCCTGGTGATCGATTTATTCTGGGAGCCCGACTTATCCCCTCCCCATCTCGATCCTAAGCAGGGGTTTACCCGCGTCAATCATCTGGCGTTTGATATCGACCCACGGCTATTTGACCAGGCCGTTGCCGTTCTGAAAGACCATCAGGTTCCGATTGATCACGGACCGGTCAGTCGTCCTACAGGGCGAGGTATTTATTGCTACGATCCGGATGGATTTATCGTCGAGATTCGATGTGACCCGGGGGAGGGGTAAGGAGAAAAGGCATGGGAAGCAAGGGGGGGCAGGGGGAGCAGACACTCAGCGTTAGCTTGATTTTTTCCTCCAATGCCATACCTGGATATCGCCAATCAAATGAACGCACTTGCTTCTCAAGAAGCCACCCCTCTCTTGGACACTTTAAGGATCTGTGCGAATCGGAAAAATGCCGCCTTTTATACGCCGGGCCATAAACGAGGTCAGGGGATTTCGCCTGCGATCGCAACCCTTATGGGCGCCACAGTCTTCCGGGCTGATCTGCCGGAATTACCCGAGTTGGATAACTTGTTCGCCCCCCAAGGCGTGATCCAAAAGGCGCAAGGTCTAGCCGCCGCCGCCTTTGGGGCAGAGCAGACCTGGTTTTTGGCGAATGGGTCGACCTGTGGGATTGAGGCGGCTGTGCTTGCCGTCTGTAACCCTGGCGACTTGATTATCTTGCCCCGGAATGCTCATCAGTCAATGATTTCAGCCTTGATTTTGTCAGGGGCTATGCCGATCTTCGTTCAACCCGACTACGATCCCACCTTGGGGCTGGCCCATGGAGCGACGCCAGATGCGATCGCCCAGGCGCTAAAAGCCCACCCCGACGCCAAAGCGGTGATGATCGTCTCACCCACCTATCACGGAGTATGTCCAAATGTGGCGGCGATCGCGCAATTAGCCCATCATCATGACATTCCTCTCTTAGTCGATGAAGCCCATGGACCTCACTTCGCTTTCCATCCAGACCTACCCACCCCCGCCCTAGCCGCTAACGCCGATTTGGTCGTCCAGTCCGCCCATAAGGTTTTGGCGGCCATGACCCAAGCCGCCATGTTACATGTCCAGGGTTCACGGATCAATCGCGATCGTCTCAATCAAGCCCTCCAGCTCACCCAATCCACCAGTCCCAGCTATCTGCTGCTCGCCTCCCTTGACAGCGCTCGACAGCAAATGGCCCTGCAAGGCTATGAGCTGATGACCCGCACGCTTGAGCTAGCCGACTTCGCCAGCAAGCAGATCAATCTACTGTCTGGCCTTTCGGTTCTGACCACCGAGTCCGCCAGATCGACTCCCGGTTTCGACCAACTAGACCGCACTCGCCTCACAGTCAATGTTTCAGGCTTAGGATTGACCGGCTTCGCCGCCGACGAATTCCTCCACACACAATTCAGCGTCACCGCGGAACTCCCCACCCTCCAACATCTCACCTTTATCATCAGCCTGGGGAATACAGATGAAGATATCCAGCAATTGATCACAGGGTTTGAAGCCCTAGTTGATCGGCAAGGAGACGAAATTAGGAGACAGGAGATAAGAAATAGAGAACAGGCCATTTCCAATGACCTCATCCAAAATCCAAAATCCAAAATCCAAAATCCAAAATCCAAAATCCCCCCACCCCAAATCCCCCCACCCCAAATCCCCCCCCTTCCCCCCCGCGACGCCTTCTTCGCAGTTTCCGAAACCCAATCACTTGACCAAGCGCTTAATCGCATTAGCGCTGAGTTGATCTGTCCCTATCCCCCTGGGATACCAGCCCTTCTGCCCGGTGAGAAAATTACGCCGACGGCGATCGCCTACCTGCAGCAGGTGATAGCAGCTGGGGGCGTCATTACAGGGTGCGCCGATCCCACCCTCAATCGTCTCAAGGTTGTGAAGAGCTGTTAACACGGGGTCGGTTAGGGATTAGCGTATAAATAGAGTCTCAGTAGAAGACGGTGGATCGGTGAATCAGTGAATCGGTGGATAGGATGCTATTTAGCGGCGGCTCCCCTAAGGCGTGTAGGTTGTAGAGGAGCGAACAAAATCTAAAATCCAAAATCCAAAATCTAAAATCCAAAATCTAAAATCCAAAATCTAAAATCCAAAATCTAAAATCCAAACCCTCCTTTGTTCTTCGTTCCTCATTCTTTGTTCTTACTTCATCCCTCCCATGTCATCTCTCTGGCCTTACATCACTCCAGGTATCCCCGACCACTTATTTGAGCAGCTTCCAGGTATTCCCATGAGTAAACGGGAGGTGCGGCTGCTGTTGCTGGGTTACCTACGGCTTAAGACAAACTCAGTATTGTGGGATATCGGCGCTGGCACAGGCACCATCGCGGTGGAGGCGGGCCTGCTGTGTCCAAGCGGCAAAATTGTGGCGGTCGAACGGGATGAAGAGGTGGCCAATCTGATTCGCAAAAACTGCGATCGCTTTAATATCAAGAACGTAGAGGTGATTGAAGGCAGTGCGCCCAGTTGTCTAGCTGAATTGCCTTATCAACCTGATTGCATCTTCATTGAAGGCGGACGCCCCCTGAGGGATGTACTGCGAGAGGCATGGCGACACTTGCAGATAAGTGGGCGCCTTGTCGTCACAGCGGGAAATTTGGAGAACCTATACGCAATTTCCGAGTGCTTTGCAGAACTTCAAGTTCGCAATATTGAAATGGCTCAGCCTACCGTTAACCGATTAGAAACACGAGGTAGTCACCAGATCTTTACGGCCATCGATCCTATCTTCGTACTGAGTGGAGAAAAGCTGGAATAGCTGTTCAAAGGTTCATTTTATTTATATTCAATGAGTATAATACGCACCTGTTTGCAGTTTTGAGAGGTATTAAAGTTAACAAAATATTCACTATTTTCCCTGAGATCTGGAAAATGCTGGGTATCTTCTTAAAGACTATGTGAAGCGCCTAGGATGCAAGTTGAAGGTGTGGATCAGCCTGTGTTGCAATAGGTTAGTAAACTTACTGATTTCAGAGCTGTGATTTCGGAGCTAAGTAATATCAATCTGAATCTTTGTGGAAATTTACAAAAAGGGTTATAAAGTTGTTTTGAGGTAACAATATTGACCAGAATTGAACCGCTGATCAATTCTGCTTAAACGCTTTTCCCGGGAAGTGGACTCACCAAGGATTAGGAATTAGCTAAAATGCAGAAGTTTAATCTTCGGTGCGTTACGCCCTAAAGATCGACAAATTATAAACCAACTTCAGGTTGGGTCTGTCATGTTGGGATCCGTAGTTTTAGCCCTCACCCTAAATCCCTTTCCCCAAGGAGAGAGACTTTGCATCCGGTTTCATTTCTCCCTAAGGAGAAGGTGTTGGGAGATGAGGTGAAACATCAGTTTTCAAGTTAGACGTGGTTTAAAATCTCATTCCTGATTGTTCTTTAAAGTGTCTCTACAATATGTCCAATTTGCTAGAGAAAGCTCAAAATCATGATTCTTTCCTACAAGGACAACAAGTTTCTCCTGATCGATTGATTCAGCCGGTAAAGGTGGAATTCCACAGTGAGGAAAACGAGGTGGCAACATCTCTAGATTTGACAGTTGCTATTCCCACCTACAATGGAGCTAAGCGCCTATCCAAGGTGCTTGACCGCCTGCGATCGCAAATCAACACAGCAAACATTACCTGGGAAGTCATTGTTTGCGATAACAACAGCACGGACAATACGGCTGAAATTGTTCGCAGCTATCAGCAGGATTGGCCTGCTTCATGTCCGTTGAGATATTGTTTCGCAGCTGAGCAGGGGGCGGCCTGCGCCCGACATAGAGCCGTAGAAGCAAGTCATGGAGAGTTAATAGCTTTTCTAGACGACGACAATTTACCCACACTTGATTGGATTGAGCAGGCTCATCAGTTCGCCCAAATGCATCCAGAAGCAGGCGCTTTTGGCAGTCAGATTCATGGTGAATTTGAGGGTGAGTTACCTGAGGATTTCAGCAAAATAGCCTGTTTTCTAGCCATCATAGAGCGAGGTTCTAGCCCCCATCGCTATGAACCTAGCGCCAAAATTTTGCCGCCTGGCGCCGGGTTAGTGGTGCGCAAGCAGGCTTGGCGGGAAACAGTTCCCAAACGTCTTTTTTTAAACAATAAAGGTAAGGAAGCTGGGCTCGCCAGTGAAGACTTAGAAGCACTGCTCCATATTCAGAAGCAGGGGTGGGAGATTTGGTACAACCCCAAGATGGTCGTCCATCACCAAATTCCCAATAGTCGTCTGCAGAAAGAATACTTGCTGAAGCTATTCCGATGCATTGGCCTCAGTCGTTTTTACATTCGCATGTTGGGCGTCAAAGACTGGAAAAGGCCCCTACTGACGCCTGCCTATATCGCCAACGACCTGCGCAAACTGGCTCTCCATGTCATCAAAAATCGCTACAGAAGCCCATCCGATTTACTCACGGCTTGCGAACGAGAGCATCTGATCAGCACCCTTGTGAGTCCAATTTTTCTGCTGAAAAAGGTTTATAAGGACGCTCAACAGGACCGATTTGAACGCACCTATTTGCCGCAGAAGGACTTTTGGATGCACCGCCTAACTCAGGCTTTTGAGCAGGACCAGTTCCAATTTCAGCTTTATCGCCAACAGACCATGGCGGTGAATGACACCCATTCTGGGAAAAATTTCTGCGAAGTTTTACTGCGCCTGATTGACAAAGAACCCGGGGAAGGCGATTCAGGCTTGATATCTCCCTATTCCTTCCTGCCTGTTGCAGAGCAGTGCGGTCTGATCAGAACCATTGACCGCTGGGTGCTACGCAAGTTTTTTGAACTCCGCCCCTGGGCTGATCAGGTAGGCGGTAACCGTGAGTCACTAATCTCATGGCCCACTTTGTATTCCATCAATCTATCAGGTGCAAGCGTGTGTGATGGGCAGTTAGCCGATTTTATCGCTGAGCAGCTAACTCGCTATAACTTTCCAGGTCAGAGACTTTGTTTTGAAATTTCTGAAGCGATTGTGCTGAACCATCTGCCGCAGTTGATCCAGCTTGCCTACGCCCTGAAGGAATTGGGATGTCAACTGGCCATTGATGACTTTGGCGCTCACCAATTTCCCAAGCATCTGCAAAAGCAATTACCCATTAATTATTTTAAGCTACATGGCAACCTGGTGCAGGCGACGACCAATAGCCGCTCTAAACTGAAGAAGACCCAAGCGATTATTCAAATTAGTCATCAGATGGGAATTCAAACAATTGCCAAAGGGGTTGAAACTGATACTATTCTGGCTCAGGTTAAAGGGTCAGGAGTCGATTACGCTCAAGGATATCAAATCGCTGAACCCCAGCCCTTACTGGGAAGCGTAGAGATATTACCCATCTCAGGTGATGAGTAAGTTTGAAGAGGCAATAAAGATTCTCTCTTAGCATGAATATGATGGCGCAAACATTGATAAACGTATGATGGGTATATCTACACCGAATCAAGCAAATCGTTGATTGAAACTAATACCGCTAACTGCACCTTCAACCTGACTGAGGTGTTCAATAGATACTGAAAAAATACCCAAGCATATTTCAATTGCTAAGGATAGATTAGGCTTAAGGCTAGCATCAGGAGAACGGAGTTAATTCAAACCCAATATGTTTAGTTTTGTAAATCGCCTCATGTCGCCTTACTCCCTTTTTATGCTGACTTTACATTTATTTGTATGACTGTATTGAATTAGGTTGTCTACTGTTTTACTTCAAACTTTTTGTCAGTTCAGTAGAGATATTCCTCAGTTGATGTAAATTCAAAGCTAAAATTTATTCCCTATTTAGTCATGGTTGACTTTACTGTCGCTATTCCTACCTATAACGGCGCTCAACGTCTACCCCTGGTTTTAGAACGGTTGCGATCGCAAACTGAGACTGACCTTGTTTCCTGGGAAGTGATTGTGATTGACAACAATAGTAAAGACAACACCTCTGCAGTTGTTCAGAAATATCAACAGGATTGGCCTGATGTTTTCCCCCTTAAATATTATTTCGAGAGCCAACAAGGACTTGTGTTTGCCAGACAGCGAGCAATTAAAGAAGCAAAGGGCTCCCTGGTCGGCTTTCTAGATGATGATAATCTGCCAGCGGAAGATTGGGTGGCGGCGGCCGCCGCCTTTGGTTCAAAGTATCCTAAAGCAGGCGCTTATGGAGGCCAAATTCACGGTGATTTTGAAATTAACCCACCTAAAAACTTCCAACGGATAAAGTCATTCCTATCAATTCGGGAACTGGGTTCAGAACCCAAACTCTATCGGCCTGAAGTTCTCAATTTACCGCCAGGCGCAGCACTGGTTGTTCGCCGAGAAGCTTGGCTTAAAAGTGTGCCTAATACCCCTGCTCTGATTGGCAGGATAAACGGTTCAATGCTATCGGGAGAAGACTACGAATCACTGTTGTACTTGCACAAAGCGGGTTGGAAAATTTGGTACAACCCTGCCATGCATACTTACCATCAAATTCCAAAAAGTAGATTGGAAAGAGACTATCTCATTTCCTTAGCGAAGGGGGTCGGCCTATGCATTGCTCCGCTCAGAATAGTGAATGCTAAAAATTGGCAAAAACCGATGATATTAAGCAGAATTATATTGGGCAACCTGCGTAGAGCCACCTTACATTGGATTAAGCACCGAGAGCAACTTGAAACAGATACCATCGCCGCCTGTGAAATGGAATTCTTTTTGAGTAGTTTAGTCAGTCCCTTTTATTTACTGAGGGGAGTTATCGCCGGTTCAAGGGATTAAGGAAACTGAAATAAGTTGTTGGAGATTTCTGGAGTTCTCAATTCTTAGTCAGCAGCGCTATGAAAAAAACTGTTATCGCAATTGGTTTAGATGCAGCCGATCCTGAGCTACTGGAAACCTGGATGGCTCAGGGATATCTGAAAAATCTCAAGCGCCTCCGGAAAGAGGGCTCCTATGGCCGCTTGACCAACCTTGAATATTATAAAGCTGAGACCCCTTGGACCACATTTTTGACGGGTTGCCTACCTCAAAAAACGGGTTATTGGGCGCCGTTCAAGTTTTACGAAGGCTCTTATAATGTCGCAGAAACTCAAGCTTACGACTTCGCCGAATATCCACCGTTTTACGCCTTAGGAGACGACTATCGGATAGCCGTCTTTGACATGCCCCAGTCTAAACTCTCAGACCAGGTTGACGGCCTGCAAGTTTTGGCGTGGGGGGCCCACTCGCCCCAAACCCCTAGCCATTCACTGCCAGCTCCATTGTATGATTCGTTGAACGTTCGCTATGGCAAACATCCGGCGCTCCATAGAGATCATGGAGATTGGTGGGATCAAGCCTATTTGAGTCGTCTCAAAACGAATCTGGCCAAGGGCATTGAGCGGCGGATCCAAATCTGTCGGGATTGGCTCAAACAAGAGCATTGGGACTTGTTTTTAACCGTTTTCGGGGAAACTCATTCCGCCGGACATGATTTCTGGTATTTGAGTCAGCCGGATCACCCTCTTTATCCTTACAAGTCCACACGCTGGACAGCCGATCCGATGCTAGAAACCTTTGAGGCAGTGGATAACGCGATCGGGGAAATCCTCAATGATGTAGCAGAGGATGTCTATGTAGCAGTGTTTTCCGTCCATGGCAGCGGTAATAACACCACTGATGTCTCCAGTATGCTGTTCCTGCCTGAATTCCTTTATCGGTTTAATTTCCCTGGCAAAGTGATGTTTGCGGCCGGAAAGTCAGGAACCCGCATATCTTCAATGGCGACCTCTCCCAAGCGCAAAACCTGGACAGGGGAAATCTGGCAGCGCAAGCACGACCGCAACCCGATTAAACGGTTCTTCAGACAACAGCTACCCAGCAAGTTACATCAATATTTAGATCAGATTTTCGGAACTCCCCCAGAAGATGTGCTCTCGCCTGAACAATTGCGAGAGCAGGGGCATTCTTTATTCTGGCAACCGACAATGTGGTACAGTCCACTTTGGCCTAAGATGAAGGCGTTTGCCCTACCCAGTTTTTCGGAGGGGTATATTCGCATCAATCTTCAGGGCCGGGAGCCACAAGGGATAGTTACTCTTGAGGAGTACGATACGCTGTGTGAAGTGCTGATGCAACAACTATACAAGATCACGAATGCTCGCACAGGAGCGCCTATCGTCAAAAAAGTTGTTCGTACACGGCAGTCCCCTGACGAACGTAATCCCAAACTCCCAGAAGCTGACCTGGTTGTCATTTGGGCGGAAGAGCCGACAGATGTTATCGATCATCCTGAATTTGGACGCATTGGTCCTGTTCCCTACCGACGAACTGGCAGCCACCGGGGGAGAGGATTTCTAACGGTGCGGGGTCCCGGTATTGATGCAGGTTCTACCTTGCCAGACGGTCATGGCGTCGATTTGGCTCCGACGATTCTGGAGTTGATGGGAGCGCCGATCCCTGAATACTTTGACGGCAAGCCTCTTGTACTAAGGAAGCAAGTTTCTGAGGCAACCGTGTAACCTTGTTGAACTCAAATGAATGCTCTGCTCAAGCTAGAGGGCTCATTGAATCTGACAGCTAAAGTAGAAAATTGTATGTCTGCAAGAGTACTTCACTATGAGCGTAGCCCAAAATAAATCTATATCGGAATCGCCTTGCAATAAAGAATCTAGGGTTAAATTTGGTCGAACCTATCGATTAGTGACTACTTTGGTAGGATGGACGCCACTTTCCTTAGGGATGAAATTGCGCAATTTTATCTACCGTATAGTTTTTGAGAAAATGGGGGCCGCTATTCAGATTGAACAAAACGTTCATTTTACGCGAACTTATCTAATCCAACTTGGAAATGGGGTTTATATTCGTTCTGGCGCTAATGTAGAAGCCTGTGGAGAAAACAGTCGACTAAGTATTAGAGATAAAGCAATAATTGAGCGGGGCGCTGATATCAGAGCCCATGAAGGGGGTGAAATCGAAATTGGCGCTAGCACTCACATTGGTCCATACACCTGTTTATCTGGCCGTAGTATCAAAATTGGGAAAAACTGTCTGATTGCCTCCCACGCAGGAATCTACGCCAATAACCATGTGTTTACAGATCCTAGCCGTGAGATCAATAAACAGGGGCGTTCCTATCAGGGAATCGTAATTGAAGATGATTGTTGGCTCGGGAGTGGAGTGAGAGTATTAGACGGCGTCACCATTGGCAAAGGGAGTGTTATCGGAGCAGGAGCAGTTGTTACCAAGGATATCGCCCCTTATTCAGTGGCAGTGGGTGTACCGGCCAAGGTGATTTCTCAACGAAGTGGGGATGACCCGCTATTGAGTCATTCGCCTGATTCCAGCAAGTGTTAATTTATTCATTAATCTGTCCCTGAATTAAATCCCAAAATGCTGAAGCAAATCGCTCGCCTATTATTTGAGAACTTTCCGCTGTTAAATGAACATGGTCTTTCAAGGCCAGATCACTAGTTGTAATCATGGCAGAATTGGGTAATTTAACATTTTTTTGCTGGTCTTGAACAATTTTCCAATTAATTAACTTGTCTAAGTCTCTATGATTACCAATTTGGGCAAAAACCACCGGCAGATTTGGCTCAGATAAATCACGACGCAAATCATTGGCAAAACTCACAAACTTATCTGACCAATTATTAGGAGAAAGTTTCTTCTTTGGATATTTTCTGGGGTCAAGCGCATCTGATTCACCCTGAAAGAAAAGCAAACCAGCAACTTTGCCCATTGTCGAAGCAGCGCGAACACGCTTCAGGCAAGAGCCGTAAAGGCTATTTTCACTAAGGTTCCTCTGCCATTCGTGAATAGAAGAACCCCACTTAACACAGGGAATAAGACCAATAACCATGTGTTGACTTCGGGACACAAGAGAATTAGCAAATGCAGTACCAGGGCTATATCCTGCCTTTAAATCCTCAAAAACTTTATCAACTTGTCCCTTGGGATCATCAATGGGTTCTCTAGCAATTCGCCAGCGATAATTGTTACCGAATACAAAAACTCTTAGATTAGTATTTTGACTGGATTTCGGAACTTTATCAGCTCCAGACATATTTGACTGTCCAGCTAAAATAATAAGCGACAACTGGCCTTGAAACTCTGGAGGAATACCACTTTGTAAGTTGTATGGTCCAGTCTTGAACAGTCGGTTTAGTTGGCTCTCCATCTTCTCTAGTTGAGTTCCCAGAACTCCGGGAAGTGTTCCAACAGGGAAATACTTTTGCAGTAATATTCCAAGTCCTAAACCAAAAATCAAGTATGGGAAAGGCATCAGATGAAATGTTATCAGTAGGTTGGTGAAATTAAACTACGCTATATAACACTCTATAAATTGCTGCTCAAGGCAATACCTAAGGTGCTTTGGGAATTGCCTATCGGTGAGGAGAAGGGAAATGGGGATGACAGAATGGTTTGAGCTTGCTTTGACGCCAAACAGCTATGCCAGTTAAATTTGGAATAGATTATCTCCTTGACAAAAGTTGACGTAGGCTATGTTTAATCGGACGCCATTTCTCTATCAATGGAGCTTCCAACCGATTGCGTAGGATACAAAACCTAACAGCCTTAACCCATGACTCAGAGATAGATGCTTTTTCGGCAGCTAAATATATCTGTTCAAACTCATTAATCTGTGTCCCATTTAATCTCCTTAAACCCAAAATCTGAGTGTCGCTAACATCTTGCTCAAAGCATTCAGGCAAATCAATGCCTGCCACACGGAAGTTTAATATTGTTCGGATGCACTTCTCACAACGTCCACAGTTTCGTCCACGATTTTCGGGGTCATTCTGGGGTCCGTACCAGCATACTCGAAGTCTCGATAACGCCTCTGGCCATTCGCATAGTTGGGCAGTCTTTTGAGTCCGCGTGAAGTCTGCGCCATCATGGATTATTTCAAAGGAATTACTTGACAGCAAACGATCCGTCAGGGGATGAGTGCCCCAAGGCGATACGAGAGCTTGGTATGGCTCTGAACTGGCGAACAAGCCAGCTCTATAAATTCCCTGAAACAGCATTAGACAAGATGCTGCTGCTGCTCCAAAAACATCGTTCATTAGTAGCCTTAAAGTCGAAAAATTAGTCGCCATCGGTATTAATTTTATACCCAGGCTGTCTAACATTCTCTTCGAACTTTCACAAGACCAGTCGAATACATCCTGCCTTTCAAGAGGTATATCAAAACCGTGAAACATCACTGCTGCTTTTATTTGACGGTTAAGTCGACCACACTTTTGAGCTGTGTGACGGAAGGCTGTAAAGCAGGAATCAACTCCACCAGAAAACGCCACAATATCCCCTGCCGAGTCCTCAGCTTTTGGTTGCTCTCGTTCCAGTTCAGCAGTTATCTTAATCTTTTTATATACTTCCGGTTTCCAGCACGACCAAATTGCTTGGAACTCCTCAAGATTGTGTAATAAAGAGGGTGAAACTTCTCCATTAACATGTAGATTAGCACCTCTTTTCATTGCCAAAAAGAGAGTTGCTATTACAAATGGATCCATGCTACTTGTAATCTGAGCAGCATACTCAGCTGGGACTCGATACCAAAGGTTAGTTCTAGATTGGTCATAACCCTCAATCGTTAAATTAGTAGTAACTGTACCTCCAACTTTAACTGCTTCTTCTCTCCAAAGATGGATTGTATTTTTCATATATTTCGCCGATTTCTGATAATAAATTAGGTAATAGATAATATTATTTTATTTAGAATTTATAGTAACTGTCAATGAATATTTATTTTTGTTGCTTGAATCTTATCTATTTTGAAACTCGGAGTTTTTTAGACTCTTCTACTCCATTAACCTGTCACCTCAACGTAGATCAAAATTCAAAGCTCAGTGCCTCAATTTAGACATAGCCTAAAAACTTTTATTGCAGAATGAAATATTTTTTTCAAGAGTTTTTTTGAATATGATTTCTGTACACAAATCTATTTTTATTATGCTTTAAAAGATTTCTTAAAACCTTAATATAGGTGCAAAAATTGACCTAAGATATGCGAAAGTATAGGCTTTATGCTGGAATACTGTTGTGTAAATTCACGCATAACTTACAACTTTTTTATTTTTCAGACTTTAAATCTTCTACGAACTTTACTTCATCAAGATTTTTCTCCACCCATGACGCTTGCTCAGTACGAATTTGCGCTAGATGATCGTCAACATTTGTTGGTGTAATCAGAACACCAAAATCATCAGGTACGGTTTCTTCTTGATAATGGAAGAGCCGATTAAGTACTAAGTCTCCGACTTCTTTGCGGTAATGGGAGCTATCCCAGTAATTTTTCATATCCTCACTAATAGGTTCTGCCGTAATGCTGTTATAGCCGGAAAAATCCCACACCGGTATAATTTCGACAACTTCACGTTTCCATTCTTCAAAAAGTGACCACAGCCCAGCAGCACGAGCAGCTTCCCATTGAGTGGCATGTGAGGGTGAAATAAATATCTTTATATCTACATTTCGTTGTTTACAGACGCTAACAATCTCTTGAAGATCGCTTAAAAATTCATTTGAAAGATGGTATTCCTTATAATATCCATCTGTTTTAAAGTATTCAGATATGCTTTTTTTAAATCTATTAATGATTTGCGGTGGATGTCGTTCTGAATAAGAAGTGTAATGCATACCATTTTCTTTGAAGAGATGGTATGCATTAGGATAACGATTAGATTTTATTGTATTAGCACTAGCATATATGGCATCTAAAGATAAAGTAATACTCAGTAAATCTTGTGGAAGAATATTTGATATTTCTAGTCTTTCTTCATTCAAGTCTAATTCATTTACTTTTAACTCATTAAACATAAAAAGATCAATACCTAAAACAACGGTTTTCAATTCAGGTTGGTTGGCAAGAGCATGTTTAAAGTAGAGCTTAGATTCATATATGTTTCCTCCGGAAAGTGCTAAATTGTAGGCAGGTTGATTAACGATAGCAGGATGTGTTGGGTTAAGGCCAATACCGGCTCTGGATGAACCTAAAAAAATTGTTTTGGGCTTTATTTTAGTGATATCAATTGCCTTGAATAGCTTTAGATTCTTGAATTTTTCTGTTTTCAACTGATTTACACCTGGTAATTCATAACTATTGAAAATATCATAGGGATCAATGACAATATTAAACAAACCGCAAGCCAGTAAACCAGGAAAAGAAACTGACAATACAGCTAAATTAAACTTACGATAATTATTCATTTTTATGAAGGTATTTTTTTATATACAGAAAATAATGGCTCTTTAGAAATGAATTAGGAAGGGCCAATTTGAGGCATAAAGTAGGATTATCCGAATCCGGCAACTAAGCTATCAATCTACCTTTCTAGGGAAGAAACTCCTTGCTGAGCACTGTAGGGCTTTACCCTTTCTGGAGAGAGATGCTTATGTTCCAGCCGAGGTTGATAGTCAGTTATCTGAACAATTTAATTTTGGTGGCTGACTAAAATTGAAAGTAGAGAAACTCAGAAACTTGATTTAGAGAGAGCAAGCTAAAAACAGCTAT
>JAKSDM010001630.1 GCA_022360135.1 Pseudanabaenales cyanobacterium
CCGTTCTTGATTCCTGTCCGCAAAATCATCCCTCCCATTGGCGGAATCGACATCTCGCCCATTATTTGGGTCGGTATTGTCAGCCTGCTGCGCGAATTTTTAATCGGCCAGCAAGGTTTATTGAGAATGATTTCCTAGTTCGTCCCGAATGATGAAGGGAAGGATGGGGGTAAGCGCCATCACCCCTTCACTCCCATCTTCCCTGACTTCTCTCCTGATTTTTCTTTGTCCTTTAATCGCCTTCATAAAATTAAGGTTTGTAAAAAAATATTTTTTTGTTAAAATCTTATTAACAAATCTATACATTGCTCCATTCAGAATGACCTTTTTCAATTCCAGCCAGCCGGTTTTACGCTTAAAGCAGGAAGCCTTAGATATTCAGGATTTGTCTGGACTGTTGCGAATTCACTGGAAGATTGGCGATATTACCCTCTTCCAAACGCTTTACACGCGAATCGATCAGGTATTTGCGCTATGGGGAGGCATTACCGCATTTATCTTTGGGATCGCTCAGTTCTATCCAATAAGTTGGACGGATCAAGCCATCGCCTGGTCAGTTCTGACCTTAATGGGTACAGCTGTGATGGCTTGGATGACTTGGTACTGGGTCACGGTAGAAAAATTGCGTTGGGTTGTTTATTGCTGGTCTGGGTTGATGTTGGTTGGGGTCGCTCTGACGGACTATGGCATTTTCTGGGGGTGCGGCTGGATATTACTTAACTTATGCCCGATATGGTTGGGGTTGAGCGCAGTCGGTTATTTGGCCAGTGGAGTCGGCATGCGATCGCGCACATTTCTAATCACTGGGCTATTCCATCTGATTGCTATTCCCATACTGGCCATAACGCCAGGTTGGCAATTTCTCAACACGGGTGTTGTGATGTCAGGCAGTTTATTCCTACTCTCCGGTATTCAGTGGGATATGCGCTCTCCTATTGAGACCAACCTGCTTACAGCCGAGCAAAAAGCTTTCAATCGACAACAACATCGACTTCGCCAACTTGGTAACACAGTGTGTAGGAATGCTTAAGTATTTGTAAATCTGGATACTTTTTTGTCTGATCCCCAATTAAATTTAAACGATATACAGCAAAGGATAAGAATTTTGAATTCTTTTCTGTAAGGCTATCGCAGGTGTTTTGCTGTTTGACCTGTTAATCGCCCCCCTAAGGAGAACGGTGTCTGGGTGGTGAATGGCCTTGTAGTTTTATTGAAATGGCTGCAGATTGTCTGAGATAAACAGTTCTTGTTGAAGAGTGGTGGCGCAGGGTTTTTACCGTTTCCCCTGCATTATAGTCTCCGAGGGGATGCGAAACCTTCCACCAGAACAGTCTGAGGGGCTAACACCTATTAAAACTCTTCAGCCAGAACCTTTAACAACTCAAACTATA
>JAKSDM010000347.1 GCA_022360135.1 Pseudanabaenales cyanobacterium
GTGCAATCCCACGGGGGGAGACATCCGCTGCCGGATATTGCTCAATTAGCAGAAAAGCTGGGAGCGATTGGAATTGAGTCGGATTCTCCTCAGGGTCCCACCTTTGTCGTCGCTTACGACAGCTCCCGGTTCGCCTTTGCCTCCCGGCTTTGGTGGCTACTTCGTTATATGGGGCATAATCGGGCGGCGGTTCTGGACGGCGGTTTCAAAGGTTGGCTAGCTCAGGGCTATCTAGTGACTGAAATTGTGCCTGAATCGGCGGCCAAAACGTTTGTCCCCAAACTGCAAGCTGGCTGGCTGGTGGATATCGATCACATTAGACAACATAAGGATTCGTCCCAGGTGCTGCTGATAGATTCGCGTTCAGGAGCGCGTTATCGGGGTGAGCAGGAGCCGATTGATCCGATCGCGGGCAGTATTCCAGGGGCAGTGAATTATTTCTGGCAAGCGGTGAGCGATGAAACGGGGTTTATGCGATCGCCTGCCGACCTACAAGCATACTGGTCAGAACTCGATCAGGCTAAAGAGGTAATTGTCTACTGTGGTTCTGGGGTCACCGCCTGTGTTAATCTGCTGTCCCAAACTCTAACAGGTAAGCCCATGGGCAAGCTCTATGTAGGCGGCTGGAGTGATTGGTGTTCGTATATGTAAGGCAGGGAGAATTCGTTTTCCGTAGAAATATTAGACTATCTCAACAAGCAAGTTGAAGGGCTCCGATGGGTGCGAATCTAATTTTTTTGACCTCCCTGCCGTGAGACCAAACTGCCCGATTCAGCACCCGATGGTATTTCTGGAAGTGAGCCTCTGGGCGCAACTTGATCACTTTTAAAATGGCGATCACCGGGCGTTTTCCAGGTGCTAAAATAGCGCCAATGACCAGCACTACTGCTGAATCCCAAACGCTTTTAGAAAACAAGGGAGCAAACAAAGGAGACACTGTGGCGCACGTTGGCATTGAAGCGATGAATGTTTTTGGAGGCACGGCCTATTTGGATGTGAGAAAATTGGCCGAGCACCGCAAACTGGATGTTGATCGATTCAAGAACCTATTGATGAAGGAGAAGACTGTAAGCTTGCCCTACGAGGATCCGGTCAGCTTTGGCGTGAATGCCGCCAAGCCGATTGTGGACGCCTTGAGTCCGGCCGAAAAAGATCGCATCGAACTGCTCATCACATGTACGGAGTCCGGGATCGATTTCGGTAAATCGATCAGCACCTACATACACCATTATCTTGAACTCAATCGCAACTGCCGTCTGTTTGAACTCAAGAACGCCTGCTATTCCGGGGCCGCCGGACTCCAAATGGCCGTCAACACCATTCTTTCTCAAACCTCGCCCGGGGCAAAAGCCTTGGTGGTGGCGACAGACATCACCCGCTTCCTTGTGGCGGAGGGTGGTGAGGAGCTGACGCACGACTGGTCTTTCGCCGAGCCTAGTAGCGGGGCGGGCTCGGTCGCCATGCTAGTCAGCGAAACACCCTATGTTTTTCAGGTCGATATCGGCGCCAATGGCTATTATGGATTTGAAGTCATGGACACCTGCCGTCCGGCTCCTGACAGCGAAGCTGGCGACGCGGATCTATCGCTGTTGTCCTATCTGGAATGTTGTGAGAAGGCCTATCTAGAATACCAAAAACGCGTCAAGGATGTCGATTACGTCGGATCCTTCGGCTACCTCTCGTTTCACACGCCTTTTGGCGGCATGGTCAAAGGGGCTCACCGCAACATGATGCGCAAGATGGCCAAAGCCAAGCCGCCGCAGATTGAGGCAGATTTCACCCGCCGGGTTACACCGGGCCTGACCTATTGCCAGCGGGTCGGAAACATTATGGGGGGGACGATGGCGTTGTCCCTGGCCAGCACGATCGATTGCGCAAACTTTGATGCGCCGCAGCGTATCGGATGCTTTTCCTATGGCTCTGGCTGTTGCTCTGAATTCTTTAGTGGAGTGGTGACAGGTGACGGACAGCAGCGCCTTCGCTGCATGCAGATCGGGGATCAATTGAATCGGCGTCACGAGTTATCCATGCAGGAGTACGACAAGATGCTGTTGGGTAACCACGCGGTTCGTTTTGGCACCCGCAATGCGACATTGGACCCTGGATTCATTCCTCAGGCGCGAGCGACAGGAAGGGGGGAGTCGCGGTTGTTTCTCAAGGCGATTCGAGAATATCACCGCGAATATGAGTGGGTGTCGTGATGGAGCAATACGAGACCATACTCGTAAGGGTTGACGGTCCGATCTGCACGCTTCAGATTAACCGTCCAGAGGCAAATAATACCATCAATGATCTATTGGTAGAGGAGTGCTGGGACGCGCTTCGGAGGCATCGGGACGCGATGACCGTCCTGGTGGTCGAGGGA
>JAKSDM010000872.1 GCA_022360135.1 Pseudanabaenales cyanobacterium
ACGCTCCCCAAATATCTGCGGCCACTTCCGCCTCAGATTTATTACAAACAACGGCTAGGGTTTCCAGGTCAAACTGATTACCGATGCAAGCGGCTAACTCTAACACTTTCTGAGTGGGGATCGGCAATTTCTGCAATCGTCCCGCCATGAATTCCACCACATCATCGGTGAGGGAGGCATCTTGGACCCGAACCAGATCGCATTCCCAATACTCTCGATCAAAGTTAAAGCTGATCAGTTCATCTTCATATAATCCCTTCAGGAATTGGATGGTAAAAAACGGGTTCCCTTTGGTTTTTTGATAGACCAACTCAGTTAGGGGTTGAACAATAACTTCATCACAACTGAGGGTGTCTGCAACCAGTTGATTAATTTGATCAACGGCTAATGGCGCTAAGGTAATGGTAGAAATAACCGCTTGTTGTTTCTCCAGTTCAGCCAAACTCAACATCAACGGATGGGCGGGAAAAACTTCGTTATCTCGATAGGCTCCCAACACCAGCAGATATCCTGTCTCTACCTCGTTCATTAACAACTTCAGCAGATTTAAAGAGGCCGAATCTACCCACTGCAAGTCGTCGAGAAAAATAACCAGTGGATGATCTTGTGTGGTGAAAACGCGAATGAACTGGCTAAATAACAGGTTGAAGCGATTTTGCGCGGCGCTACCGGCGAGGTCAGGAACTGGGGACTGCGGACCGATAATGCGTTCCAGTTTAGGAATCACATCGATCAGGACTTGCCCATTATTGCCAACGGCTTCTAAGATCTTGACTTTCCAACGGGCTAAGGCTTGATCCGATTCGCCGAGCAATTGCCCCATCAAACTGCGGAAGGCTTGCACGAAAGCGGAGAAGGGCAGGTTGCGATTGAATTGGTCGAATTTACCTTGGATGAAGTAACCCTTCTGGCGGGTGATGGGTTTGTGAACTTCTCTAACAACCGCGGTTTTGCCAATCCCGGAGAAGCCAGAAACAAGTACCAACTCAGATTTCGGATTTTGGATTTTGGATTTTGGCTGATTGCAGGTGTTACCCGATACCCGCTCAAAAGCAGTCAGTAGGGTTTGCACTTCTGTCTCGCGACCGTAGAGCTTTTCGGGAATGATGAAGCGATCGCACCGCTCTTGCTCCCCGAGTTCAAACAGGGTGATTTCCCGAGTGGCCTCCCACTGCTGGCAACATCGCTCCAGATCATGTATTAGCCCTAAAACACTCTGATAGCGATCCTCGGCATTCTTCGCCAGCAGTTTGATCACGATGTGGGAGAGGGCCGGGGGAATGCTTGCATTAATCTGATCCGGCGGCGTCGGTTGGATCGCCAAGTGACAATGCACAAGTTCTAGCGCATCCTGGGTGATAAAGGGTGGCTGTCCGGTTAAGAGTTCATAGAAGGTCGCCCCCAAGGAGTAGAAATCGCTGCGATAGTCCAGGGAGCGGTTCATCCGTCCCGTTTGTTCTGGCGACAGGTAGGCCAACGTCCCTTCTAAAACACTGGGACTCTTCAAGACCGGTGTTTCTCGATTTAATTGAGTGGCGATACTAAAATCAATGATTTTTACAATCCCAGTCACTGGATTGAAGACAATATTACCGGGGTTAATGTCTTTATGAATGATCTGGGCGGCGTGGATTTCGCCTAAGATTCTCGCGATCTGAATCGCCAGGGGAAAAAATTGTTCTAAGGTC
>JAKSDM010000343.1 GCA_022360135.1 Pseudanabaenales cyanobacterium
ATTTCATCCACCACTGTTTGGGGCAACACGGTGTTACCTGACACCCGCACATTGGTGAGAACGGGATTAGGCTGCACCCGGAAGATAATGCGAACGCCCAGGGGCGTATCTTCCGGTATCGCCTGTACAGTTGCAAAGAAGCCAGTTGCAAAGATATTGTTAATGTCCTCTTGCAGTTGGGAGCGGATGGTGGTGCGGCCAGGACGGGTGGCGATCGCCTGATAAACTTCATTTTCTAATTCAGGCGACAGATCCCCTGAAACCGATTGAATATCAACCTCCGCCACCAACACTCGAGCGTCTTGGGTGGGCTGTTCCATCTCAGCCTCAGCCTCGGATGCCGAGACTTCCTCTGAAGTCGTCGGCTTAGATTCGGCAGCAGGCGATTCACCCTCAGAGCGAGTATCAGTGGCCTCTACATCTTCTGTTTGGACCATTAGGAAGGGTTCCTCTTTCTGACTAGAAAGAGGATTTGTCTGAGGATCAATCTCTGGAGCCGCCGCTTCAATCTCAGGGGTAGGCGGCTCACCACCAGATTCGACTACAGTAAACTCTGTCGCTTGTGCTTGGTTAAGCAGAACAGGTTGACTAAACTCAGCAATAGCAAAAGCCTTGCCCTGAGGTTTCCTCGGGATATCTTCTAAGGATTGAGCAGTCGGTAAGGCGTTGACAGTCTGCGCCGCCACTAAACCTGTTGAAAGAGAAGCCTTCTTTGAGGACTCTGGTGGGATAAATCCAGTTGAAGAGGAATTAATCCCTAGTGGGGCATCAATTGTTTCACCCTTTGCCCGACTGGAAGAACCTAGCGTCGCTGAGACCGTAAAGGCCGCCAGGAGAACTGGTGATAGGCGCATTCAACTTACTCAATTTAACTAATAAATGGTAAACCTCCAGAAGAGCTGGAAGATCTATCAAGTGTGACAGTTCCATGATTGTTGGCAATTGCGCGCTATCTGGTTGGTCATTGGGACAGGATTCTAGGAGGGCGACATGATAGATTCGATGGGCTTTGACAGAAGAGCGTTAGACAATGCCCTCGTTGACGCACCTGATGATGATAGCTGTGACGATAGATTCGCAGCAGTAAGTGTTGATCTGGGGTAATTTCACGGGTCAAGGGCATAAGTGGTTGTGCAAAATTAATTACTTTAGTCGTGTACTCTTGTGAGAGAAAAATCCAGTGTGTCATGGTTATGGTAAGACAGAAGGTAAATCCCCTATCAATGGGTTATCCCTGTTGTGAAAGATGCAACTACCGATTGTCTGCCCGGCTCCCCTGATAA
>JAKSDM010000475.1 GCA_022360135.1 Pseudanabaenales cyanobacterium
CATACAAATCTTATTGGCTAATCATTCTGCCCTGTATATTGATAGATCTTAGATTCATTTTCTTAACCTGTCGACTTACAGACTAAATGACCCCTTGTCAATAGTTGACACTGATAGTGAAATGTTTGTTGATGTCTGGAATACTGATTCTGCTGTTGATGGCGTTACAAAATTGCAGGTTGTTTCAAAATTCAGGCAAGATGACTACTTACTAACAGAGATATCTCTACTTGCTTACGGAGATATCTCAGATATCAGGGGAACGCCCAATCCATCACGGAGTTCGTGGGCCAGCAATTTAAAATCTGTCATTGTTAGGCCCAATTGCTGACGATTTAAGCAATAGCGATAGCTAAACCCACAAATTTCCAGGGTATTCTGGTCTTCCCCCCATACTATACGTTCAATCTCCGCCCGCTTTGCCTTAAATAACACCCTTCGGAGCCGCGCTAAAACCCCTGTCTCTCGAGAAATAGTAAGGTCGTGCTGATCAAGGCGTAGATGAAGCTGCCGAAACAGACTATTGCTTGCTGGTAACGGTAGGAGTACGACAGCAATGAATCCAATTAACTCACCTGCAATAGCAGATGCGATGCTAAAGGTCACTATGAAAACTAACAGACTAAGCCAAGAACTCGCTTGTCTGGGCCGAAAGCCTTTGGGCGGCACGATGATATTCAGCCTGTCCTGCCGCTGGTTAATTAGGATACGACTGCGGCTAAGCTGGCTGCTCGGTAATTCGCTCAAACTACCCGTATGCTGCAGAGTTCTCAACCCCTTGAGGGCTTCTGGGGCCGAGGCGGGTCGCTGGGCAATTTCTGGGGCTGTTAGCCAAAGCAGCCACTGACGCAATGGGTGGCTGATGTGAGTGGTCTTGGCCTCAAACCGAATGCGGAAATTTTGCTGGGGTAAGTCGGCAGGGTGGTGTCCTGTGACCAAGTAGATTAAGGTGGCGCCTAGGCTGTAGAGATCGGAAGCGGGTTCCGCTCGCCCGCCAAATTGTTCTGGAGGCATGTAGCCATAGGCGCCGACGATGGTTAGGGTGCCGGCGGGATTCAGGAATGGCGCTTGCACCGCACCAAAGTCCACCAGGTAAAGCCGACCCTGACTGTGGCCGCTGCGATCGCTAAGCAAAATATTGCTAGGCTTCAGGTCGCGGTGAATGATTGGCGGCATTTGGCTGTGGAGGTACTGCAAAATTTCCAACAGCCGTTGGGCAATGTCGATCACATCTGCTTCGCTAAAGGTGCGGCCCGCTTGTAGGTGCGCTTGTAGGGATTGCCCCGCCACATAACTCTGCACCAAAGCGTAGCCCTTGATTTGGGGCGAATCAATTTCAAAATAGTCTAGATAGTCGGGAATGCCAGCATGATCCAGGGATTTCAGCACTTCCCCTTCCCGCTTGAATAATCGCAGATTAGCCCATTCAAAGTCGCCGCTAAAGGTGATGACCTTAATCACAACCAGACGTTGCGCCTGCAGATCGTCCGCTAGCAACGTCCTGCGGCCAATGGCCTTACCTAATTCCTGGCGGATTTCGTAGCGATCGCGCAGCCGCTTCCCCAACCAATCCGAGCCAGGTCGATCTGTCATCTAATGCATTTCTCAAAAGTTAATCCGAAACTCAATGCCATGCTGAGTCAAGCCCAACCGCTGATACAGTTCATGGACCTTGGATCTAGCAGTACGGCTGGTTGCAATGAGCTTATAACAATTCGCTTCTTGGGCTAACTTAATCACTAGTTTAACCAATTCTGAACCGACTCCTTTACCTCGGTAGGCTTCATCTATGTACACATCCTCCATCAGACCAAACGGCTGATTATGTAAATCATTGACCATCAGATA
>JAKSDM010001044.1 GCA_022360135.1 Pseudanabaenales cyanobacterium
GACAATGTCATATTGGCCCTCGTTGTTGCTTGAGAAGACAACCTGGCTGCCATCTGGCGACCAACTGTGGGCTTGCTCAATACCAGAATTCAAAGTCAGCTTGATCAATCCTGAGCCGTCAAGATTGATCCGATAAAGTTCGGTCTCCCCGGTTCGGTCGGAAACAAAGGCAATGGCGGTGGAGGTCCGGGCGAGTGTCGGGGAAGGGGGGCTGGGAACGGCTTCAGGGCTGGAACTGACGATAGAACCCGGAGAGGATTGACTGCAGGAGCCCAGTAATAACAGTGCTGCTAGCCCAGACAAACTGGCTAATTTCGCGGCAATTTCATGCATTTTAACTTACCGGGAACCGCATCAGGCAACTGGCAGGTAGGTTAAATCCTAGAAGCAATGGGAGTCTAGAAGCAATGGGAGTCTCATTTATGTCGCCAGGACGATTTCCCGGCTTAAGTGGATATCCTCCTGCCTCTTTTGTCTTTTAACTTGCCGCCGTCTTTGATTTAATCTGTCGGCTAGCCTTTGGTTAGCCAGTTGTTCCTGATCAATGCACTCATGACTCAACAGTCTAACCACGGCGTCTCTGACCACTTGGGACAGTAAACTCCCATTTCTTAACGCCTTTTCTGTGCAGGGCCATCCTTTTCTTGGGAAAATAATTTGACTGGGAGAAACTCCCCATTCAGCCGACGCCCATCGCTGGAGATAGAACAAATCGGCCTGATAAATCAGCGGCGCATACTGAAAGCGGACGTAAAGATGATGGGGTCTGCGTTTCCAGTGATGCAGCAACGAGCATCCTTGAGCCGTTAGGGCGGCTTTTATCAGTTCTGGAGCCAATTGCCAAGACATCGGGCTGGGTTTTCCAGGCCCGGGTAGGTGGTTGGGACAAATAACCTTTTCCATTCCATCCCTCTGGGAAGCAAATTGTGTTTTGCTTTGCTCCATTTCTGCGATGGAGACACTCCATAAACAGGGTGACAATGGATAACAAAGCAAACCGATATAGCTTTAAGTTAAAAAAATAACTTGAGGAACTTGTGAGGATCTTGCATTAACTAAGCCCCGCACCCTATACCCCTGTCTCCACTGAGAGGTATTCAACCTACTATCTACCGCCTCAAACTGCAAACTCAATGCACATCAGTTTATCTACCAGATTTCAAGCTATCGATCTTGCGGATAAATAAGTTTGACAATAAAGTAATGACCCGACGTTTGCGGACCTTAATATTGGCGCTGACCGACATCCCTGATTGGAGCAATAAGGGTTGTTCGCCCAACGGTAGGTATTGAGTGTCCAATTCAATTTCTGCTGGAAAGCGATAGAAAGGGAAGGTCTCGTCTGGCGGCAGCGCATCAGAACCGATATGGATCAGGGTGCCCTCAATGTCGCCAAATTCGCTATAGGAAAACGAGTCAATCCGGACATCAACCCGCATCTCTTTTTTGACAAAGCCGATGTCTTGGTTAGTGATAAACACCCGCGCCACCAGATTATCCTCGGGTACGATCTCTAAAATGGGTTCGCTCGTATTCGCCACATAGCCAGGCTTATTCGCTTTGAGGTTGAAAACAGTTCCCCCCACCGGCGCCCGCAGTTTCTGATAAGTCAGGGTTTGTTGAATCTGGCTCAGTTCGCCCTCTATCTGCTGGATCTGCTTCTCGTTCTCCAGGATAATCTTGGTGAGTTGACTGTCAATGTTGGCGATCTCATTATTATTAGCAGCAATCCGCTCCAGCAGTTCTTCATTGGAAATAAGAGCAGTATTGCTAAATTGTTCTTGCGCTTGTGAAATCGCCACCATCAGTCGTTCTTCCTCCTCAAGTAGCGTATTCACTTCGGTTTGCCGGTTACTGACCTCCTGTTCCTGCTGCAAATATTGGATCTCGGAAAAACCGCCCCTCTCCACCAACGGTTTCAGCCGATTCAGAATATCTTGATTGACCCGTAAGTTTCTGTGGGCATTGCTGAGTTGTTGTTGAGTTTGGGTCAGTTGGCGCTCCAGTTGCTCTACTTCCAGAGCCGAGATGGACAGCCGCGAGTTGAGTTCCGCCAAGGATGTGCGAAACCGTTGCTGTTGAGCTAGGCTAAGACTCTCAACAGGTTGGTTTCCCTGCAGCATCGCTTGATAAAGTTGAATATCCTCGGCCAAAGCGGCTCGATAGCTGGTGAGCTGAACCAGCTCGGGGGAAAGTTGGAAGGGAACGCCTGGATTATCATCGTCAGTCCCTTCAAGTTGGGCGCGATAAAACCCATTCTCCTGCACCAGTTTGTCTCGGATCTGACTCCGGGACTCGAACTGGGCTAGCGCTTCCACCTGGTTAAAGGTAATCAGCACGTCCCCCACGTTCACCTGCTCCCCTTCCTCGATATAGATATTTTCCACAACACCGCCAAGGGGCGCCTGCACCGGCTGGACAACGCCGCTGGGTTCAAGCTTTCCCTGAGCAGATACAGCTTCTTCTACTTTCGCTAGACAAGCCCACAAGACTATAAGACTGGTCACTCCCATAATTGTCCCCGCCACTGCTCGCGGCCATAGAGACGATTGACGCAGCACTACAGATTTGTCAAATGTTTTCAAGGTTTGGGAATGAGAAATAGGCTTCAACCGCCGCAGTTTGCTGACAATCGACTTTATCTGACCCTGGTGTCCTTTGGCGTCTTGGAGATTGGATTTTGCACCGCTGGTTCGTGTCATTGCTAGTTCAGTAGGTAGTGGTTTGGCTCCCTGATTCCTGGCTCCCTAATTTCCTAAACCAGGCTGGTCTGCTGTTCATAAAGTGCATAATATCGTCCCTTCAGGGCCATCAACTCGGTGTGAGTCCCCTTTTCTACAGCGGCTCCACGATCCATCACCAGAATTTGATCGGCCCCTTGGATGGTATTAAGCCGGTGGGTAATAAAGAAAACGGTGCGGCCTTGAGACCAGACCATCAAGTTATTACACACTTGTCGTTCGGTGTCATAGTCTAGGGCGCTAGTGGCTTCGTCCAGGATTAGCAGGCGAGGATTTTGCAGGATGGTGCGGGCGATCGCAATCCGTTGCCGCTGGCCCCCAGAGAGTGAAGAGCCGCGCTCCCCCACCCGGGTGTTATAGCCGACCGGCAAATCCATAATGAAGTCATGGGCATTTGCTACTTTGGCCGCTTCAATAATAGCGTCTGTTTCCGCCTCTGGATTGGTTAGGGCGATATTATCCTGGATCGACCCCTCGAACAGCAGGCTATCTTGGGGCACAATGCCAACCTGACGCCGCAGGGAATATAGCTCCACCTTACTGATGTCGTATTTGTCGATCAGAATCCGCCCGGAATTGGTCTCGTAAAGCCGGGGCAGCAGCTTCATCAGCGTACTTTTACCAGACCCACTCTGGCCCACAATGCCAACGAACTGACCGGCTGGAAATTCCAGGCTAACATTAGCCAGCTGCAGCGGACCCGACTGAGCAAACCGGAAAGAAATGTTTTCATAGCGAACATTGCCCTGAATTTCCGGCATCGGAATCTGGTTGCGGTTGTCCTCGTCCGCTTCTTGGGGATGGTCGATAATATCGCTGAGTCGCTCTAGAGACAGGGCTGTTTCCTGGAAGTTCTGCCAGATTTGGGCTAAGCGCAATAGGGGAGCGGTGACATAGCCTGAGATGATTCGAAATGCAATCAACTGACCCAGGGTGAGGTCTCCCTGGAGCACCAGATAAGCCCCAAACCATAGGACGAGTAAAGCTGAAAGCTTATTCAAAAAGTTGCTGGCGGAACCAGCGGTGGTGGAGGTGAGAACGGTTTTAAATCCAGCGCTAACATAGCGAGCATAGCGGTCTTGCCACTGCCAACGGCTTCTCAACTCAATGTTTTGGGCTTTCACCGTCTGGATACCCGAAAGCGCCTCAACCAAGAAAGACTGGGTTTTAGCGTTGTGTTCCGCTTTCACCCGTAACTGTCGCCGCACGATGGGGGAGACCAGCAAGGTCAGCAGCACAAATAGGGGAATGGTCAATAACGCCACCAGCGTTAGCTGCCAACTGTAGAACAGCATCACTACAATGTAGACCACCGAGAAAACCGCATCTAGGACGACGGTTAGGGCGGTGCCCGTGAGGAATTGACGGATATTTTCCAGCTCGTTGACTCGACTGGACAGTTCGCCCACCGGACGCTTATCAAAGTAGTTCAGCGGTAAGCGAAACAAATGGTCAATAATTTCTGACCCCAAGGCCATGTCGATGCGGTTTGTGGTGTCTACAAACAGGTAGGTGCGTAGACTGCTCAGCACCGCTTCAAATATCGCCACAATCACCAGGAACACGCCTAGCACCTGTAAGGTGTCGATACTGTTCTGGACGATGACCCGGTCGATGATCACCTGAATCATCAGTGGGTTAGCCAGACCGAATAGTTGGACAAAGAAGGAAGCCAGAAAGACCTCCAGCAGAACCACTCGATACCGCTTCAGGGAAGGCAGGAACCACTGTAAACCAAAGCGTTTCTGGGGAGTATTCTTAGTCGGTTCCAGCAGCAGCACTTCGCTTTCATCGCCCCAGCTGTCCTGAAAATCCGGGATTGAGCGACGAATAATCCCAGTCTCAGGCGCACCCAGCACCCGCTCTCGCTCAGTGGTCTCATACAGAACTGCAAAATTCTCCTGCCAGGAAATCAAGGCGGGGGTCTGAATTCGACCCAGCGCCGCCGCCGGGACCTTCACTAACTGGGTTTTCAATCCCATCAGCTCCGCCACCGCCCCGCACAGGGGCAGTGAAAGTTTCTCTGTACGGGACAGCTGATTGACCAAAATGCGTCGCACTACATCGCGCCGAAACGGAATGTTGAAGTACTGAGCCAGCATCTGGAAGCAAGCCAATGTGGAATCGATTGGCCCCTTACCTTTGACATGGGGATAATTAACCCGTAAAACCCGATCGGAGGAGCCGTCAACTTCACTATCATCTACCTGGGCGTCAAGATACTGAGAGTTATTTGAGGCGTAGGGAATGTCCTCCAGGTCAAGGGTGACTCTGCCTATGGTTGAGGCCGAATCAGTCGGCCTAATTCTAAGAGGCGGCAGTCCGTATTCTCTTTCAATGCCCACCAGTCGAGCGTCATTGGCGCCAAGAACGTCAACCGAATCGGTTGTGATCGCTACGCTCAAACAGCTGCCAATCGGTTGGTTACGGACGTCACCGCCGCTGACAATCCAAAGTCGGTCTGGGTCTAGCTCGCTCAAGGCGGTTTCACCGGGTGGCAGATAGCGGACAATGGCATGCTCACAGGCTTTCAGCGCCAAATGTTTGAGGTTTCCCAGGTCTTGAGCGTGCTCTTTAAATACGTTGCCGAGGAGGTCAAAGGCTTCTATCAAGCTGCAGTGATAGCGTAATTGGACCGCAAAGTCGATATCGTCCTTGAGTAGCTGAAAGAAATCGCGGTTGGGTAGGGTTAAGCACGTCACTTCGGTGGAGGCGATCGCGGTTTCACAGGGAACACCGCGCACTAGTCCCGCAGTGCCGATGGTGTCTCCCTTACCGAGTAAAGCTAAGGTGATCGGCGCCTGAGTGCGAGGGTCATAGCCCAGCAGCCGCGCCTGTCCTTCTACGATGATCGCCACCTGATGCGGCAGGGTTTCTCGCCGCAAAATTGGTTGGCCGATATGATAACGCAGCGGTTGAATGGACCTGGATAACTCAGCCAGGTTGGTTGGCGACAGCTGATCAAAAGGCGATAGCTCCGCCAGGATATCTTGGATCGTTATCTTCGTATTGGCCATTGAACCCTCTGAAATATCTGCTAGATAGCATAATGGGAAATTTACTGATAAGAGCCTAAAAAACCATTACTTACTGCTTAGTCTGTAGAACTTAGAACTGGCGCAAAATTTTAGTCCATTGTGAATTCAGTTTGAGTTAGTTGAGACATCCTCATATCTGAATATCTGATTTAGGTCTTTCTCAAGTTGATGCAACCGCTCTTCAAGCGCCATTGTAAGCTGTTCAATCTTTTCTTCTTGACTCAGAATTGGCTGTATTTTCCAAATAATATGACGTAATCGGGAGACCGCCTGTTGCCATTCATCGCTAGCGATTAAAGCTGATTAAAGCGTAGTTGGCAGGTGAATATGGGGCATAAAGGCAAATATTGTTAATTTTTGTCAGGGTGGATTAAACAGCCGTCGCAACAAAATTACTCGGACTTTCTTGCCTGAAGCAGATCAATCCGTAGCTAGCGATTTTCATATTTACTGAATTCTAGACCTTGAGACCCGTTTTCATGTGCATAGACTACCCTTTACTTCTCACCCTCTACCCCTCATCTCAAATGTTGTCTTGATTACCGGCTGCTCATCTGGGATTGGCCGCGCCCTGGCGGAGCAATTTATCCGCCGAGGCTATCGGGTATACGC
>JAKSDM010001225.1 GCA_022360135.1 Pseudanabaenales cyanobacterium
ATGATATGTTATTCCGTCAATTGTTTGATCAAGAATCGAACACCTACACCTATCTGATTGCTGATTTGGATCTAAAGCAAGCACTGTTAGTTGATCCGGTTTTAGAGCAGGTGGAGCGTGACCTCAAACTGCTACAAGAATTGAGTCTCAACCTGCATTACTGCCTGGAAACCCATATCCACGCTGATCACATTACTGGCGCGGATAAACTGCGGGCGGCTACAGGCTGTCTAGGGATAGTTCCAGAACAGGCCCAAGCGAGTTGTGCTGATCGCCATATCAAAGATGGAGAAACGTTGCAGTTGGGCGCGATTACCCTGGAGGCGATCGCCACGCCGGGCCACACCGACAGCCACATGAGCTATCGGGTAAACAATGATCGGGTGTTAACGGGCGACGCTCTCTTTATTCGTGGTTGTGGCCGCACCGATTTCCAAAGCGGTGACGCCGGAACACTATACGATTCGGTTACGCAACGATTGTTTACCCTACCTGATGACACCCTGGTCTATCCCGGCCATGACTATCGAGGCCAGACCGTTTCTAGCATCGGCGAAGAAAAACAGTGGAATTCTCGATTTGTGGGACGGGACCGCCAGAACTTCATCGAGTTTATGGATAATCTCAACTTGCCGGATCCCAAGAAGATGGTGGAAGCCGTTCCAGCGAATGAACTCTGTGGCAGAACTGTCGCATTGGCTTAGGGCAGTCGGAGGCCGTAGCGCTCCCCCTCCGAAAATTACTGTGTAGCGATACGACGCCACTTGTACTTAGCCAAGGAGAAACGTCAAATGAAACGAATGAAACGAATTATTGCCATAATCGCCAGCGCTGTTCTGATCAGTTCTGTCGCGGCGCCAGCGAACTTAGCTCAGGAAAGCATGCCGCAACCTGATGGGGTGGGTCAAAGTAGAGATTCTCGAGGATATCACCCTGCCAATCTGGAGACCATCAGTGGCGAAGTCCTGAGGGTAATCAAAACCTCTTCGAGGCGAGGTCAAGGCTATGGAATTCATCTGTTAGTCCAAACTGACGAAGAAACAGTTGAGGTTCATCTGGGTCCGGAGTGGTATCTCACAAACCAGAATTTCAGCATTGAACCAGGGGATGTATTAGAAATCAAAGGCGCTAGAGTTCTTTATGAAGGGGCGCCAGCCATTATCACCACCGAAGTGACCAGGGAAGAAGAAGTTCTGACCCTCAGAGATGACAATGGTTTTCCCGCTTGGAGGGGAACAGGGATGGGGAGACAACTTTGATATTGGCTTTGGTCGACTTCACTGCTTTAATCAGAGGAATGGCGGCCTCTTTGAGGAATTCGATTAAGTTCTGAGGATTCTGAGTATATGACGACCAAGCCTCCAGGAATCAGAGCTCCCGGCCAAGGCAGAACGGTTCGCTGGAGTCGTTACTTACCATTTCTAGATTGGCTGCTTCATTACCATTCTCAAGACTTAGTGGGCGATTTGATGGCTGGGGTGATTGTCGCCATTATGCTGGCGCCTCAGGGTATGGCCTATGCTCTCCTGGCTGGGCTTCCGGCTCAAGTGGGGCTCTACGCCAGTATTTTTCCCCTGGTTCTTTACGCTTTATTGGGTACTAGTCGGGTACTGGCGGTGGGGCCTGTGGCAATGGTCTCTCTGTTGGTGGCGACAGGCGTTGGCCGGTTGGCCCAGCCAAACACGCCAGAATACTTGATTTTAGCCCTTGCTTTAGCCTTACTGGTCGGCATAATCCAAACGATGATGGGGCTGGTTCGGTTGGGCTTTCTGGTTAACTTCCTGAGTCACGCCGTGATCTCCGGCTTTACCAGTGCGGCGGCTCTTGTGATTGGGGTTAGCCAGCTCAAGCATTTACTGGGGATCAAGATTCCTCGGACGGAGTCTTTTTTTGAATTGCTGTACGCGATCGCTCAACAACTCTCTGCAACCAACTTAGTCACGCTAGGTATCGGGCTAAGCGGTATTACAATTCTGTTCTATTTCAACCAGCGCCTTGGTCGTCTGCTTAGACGCCAGGAAGTCGCCTCCAGCCTGATAGTCCCCATTACCCGTAGCGGCCCTCTGCTGATTGTACTGGGAAGTACTCTATTAGTCTGGGGACTGGGATTAGCTCAGACTGCCGACGTCAAAATCGTTGGAGAGATTCCGGCTGGCTTGCCCCCTGTGACCTTGCCCGTCTTTAATTGGACACTCTGGCGACAACTCATGCCCACTGCGCTAGTCATCAGCTTTGTGGGCTTTATGGAAAGCATTGCGGTGGCGAAATCCCTGGCCAGTAAACGACGCCAAAAAATTGACGCCAATCAAGAGTTGATTGGGTTGGGTGTCGCCAATCTCGGTGCAGCGTTTACAGGCGGCTATCCAGTGACTGGCGGGTTCAGCCGCTCAGTGGTGAACTTCACTGCTGGCGCTAACACAGGTCTGGCTTCCATCATTACAGCGCTGCTCATCGCCCTAACAGGTATTTTTCTAACCCCTCTCTTTTATTTCCTGCCCCAAGCGGCTTTAGCCTCCATCATTATTGTGGCGGTTTCTAGTTTGGTGGATGTGGCTACCCTCAAACACCTGTGGCGTTACAACAAGACCGACGCCGCTTCATTCCTGGTCACCTTCTTCGCAGTCTTGGCGGTAGGCATCGAAATGGGGATTGTGGTGGGGATTGTGACTGCCCTGGTCTTCTATCTATGGCGCACCAGTCGGCCCCACATTGCTGTGGTAGGAAGAGTCGGAGACAGCGAGCACTTCCGCAATGTGTTAAGGCATCAAGTCGAAACCTATCCCCATGTCATGGCGATTCGAATGGATGAAAGCCTCTACTTTGCTAATGCCAAGTATCTGGAAGACTACATACTTGGCGCTGTGGCGGACCATCCTGATGTTAGCCGCCTGGTGATTATTTGCAGCGCCATTAATAGCATTGACGCTAGCGCCCTGGAGACTCTGGAAAGCTTAATCGATGAATTGAAAGATTCTGGGGTCACACTTTATCTGGCTGAAGTAAAAGGCCCTATAATGGACCGACTTAGAAAAGTAGGGTTTGTGAAGAAACTTGGAGAAAATCGCATTTTCCTAAGTACTCATCAAGCCATGCTTGCTATAAGCGGCCAGTGATTAGCAGGTCCAAAACATTCAGCATCCAATTTGCCCAATTTGCCCAATTTGCTATGTAAAAATAGCGTCGAAACGATTCAAGGATTTTTGGATGAATGGGTTGTATGTAGGCTGTGTTCTCCACCAAAATGATAGTTGGCAATAGTTGCCCTGCTTATTGAATGAGTTCGTCGATTTCAGCTTGAGCTTTCGTAATAATCTTTTCTACTTCAAAGACTGTCGCTGCGTCGTGGGTTTTGCACAGCGTCTTCTTGATCGATTTCATCAACTGCCTCATCGGCTTTGCCAGCGTGATCATCGTCGGGTCGTTAATAAATCCCCATTGTCCCCACTCGTTAGCACGCGCCCATAGCGCCTCAGTATCGTCTTTCCGGGCAGCAACTTCTTCCTCTCCTTGTGGGGTCAAACGGCATACTTTCTTACCTCCTTCTTTTTCCGAAACAAGCAATCCCTCATCTTCAAGCTGCTGAAGGGTTGGATAGATTGCCCCGGCACTGGCCTTGTAGGTCCCGTCTAAGCGCTCTTCCAGTCGATTCATGAGTTCATATCCATGCATTGGCTCTTCCGACAATAGTGACAGAATGGCTAAGCGAAGTTCACCTTGGCCAAAGAAGCGGCGACCTGTGTTCCAAGGACCCCAAGGGCCACGATGATGTCCATGTCGATGTCGATGAAATACCATTTCTCCTCCTAACCCTGATCTTGAGGGTTGACATTTAATAATATCTATTGACTTACTAAAATTATATCTTACGATATATTAGACGACAACTCAGATTCGAGATCACGCCAATTTCTTCAGGCCATTTCAGTTGAAATGGAGAGCTTTGGGCGTTACGGGTCAAGGCGCCCGTTTTGAGGTATTGAATCAGGCGATCGCAATCTTTTGGACTCAGCAGATGGGCATAAGGGTTGCTGACCATCTTCCGCACAATTTTCATACCTGTAGTCAGCAACACCGAGCCCACTTGATAATGCTTGATAATGCTGGTTCTTAATGCTTCTCCGCTTCAGGCGAGAGGAACTGACTGCGGTAGCCTGTGAAAATGCGGCCGCCATCTTTGAGGACATGGACTTCAACCTGATCGCTGGCCCAGGTGATGCGGTCTTTAAACTCAGGGTTAAAAATATGAACTCGCTGATTGCGCGAAGAAACTGGGGAATCTGGAGAATTCACCGCCAGGGATTCCACATAAGGCCCATCAATCAAAATATCTAGCTGATCGAGCAATGCCTGCGCGCCGGTCGGCGCATACTCGGACTGCAGCTGCTCTAGGGTAAATCCGGTAAACGACATCACATTCAATCCCTGTGCTTTAACCTTATGGGCCAGCTCTGCAAGCGCAGGCGCCTGCCAGAAGGGCTCCCCACCCGAAAAGGTGACGCCTTCATTGTGAGGATTGCTCAGAATTTTCTGGGTCAGGGTGTCAATTGCAATCAACTGATTAATGTCAAACGACCAAGAGTCAGGATTAAAACAACCGAGACATTCTCGGCGACATCCCTGAACCCAAACTACGGCGCGACAGCCAGGCCCATTCACCTCTGATCTGTCCACATATCCCATGATGTTGAGATAACCTGGAGGAATCTCCAGAAGCTGAAACGATGGGTTTATTTTTGGATTTGTCATTTTGTCTCCTCGTAGGCGGCAAGGGTTCGCCACTCCTCAATTAACGTGGGTGAGATTGGCAGCATGACACTTGCTGTGTCAGTTGTTGGCAGCGTTAATCGGAGGGGAATCTCAGATTGTAACTGCGACAGCACAGGCTGGAGATCATACTGACCCACATTGGGTTCAGGAGAGGTTGCATCGGTGAAAATTTGGCTGGAAGCATCGGTAGCAGTTAGGGACTGTCCGAGTGAGTTCGTTAATGTCAGAGACCGTGAGCGGTCTATGTCTGCTGTACCGGGAAAGCCGACTAATCGGAGGTAAAGGCTGGCGCTGTGATCAGAACGAACTCTTTTGAACGCGATCGCCTGCCAGGAATTGCCATGTTGGTCTTGTACAGTTTGCCGAGACTGATAAACGATCTGTCCTGGCGCCTCTTCTAGCCGTCTAATGGCGGCGGCGGCCGGAGAAACCGTGAGTATCCCCAGTCCTGAGAATACCAGAAGCGCCAGGATGCCCAGTGATACAACCCTAGAGAAAACTCGTCGCAGATAACGTCTCATCATTTCTCCTCCTACTGGCGGTTGGCGGCTTCCTGTAAAGCGGCTTGTACATCGGGGATAAACACAGTATACATGCCTCGCAAATCCCCGACCTTGAAGTTGTAGGCCAAGTCTTGAGGATAGTTTTCTTTGACGAATTGGGGGCGAGAATCCCTGGCTCCATGGCAGGCAAGACAGCTGGCCTCCACATTGATGCGGCGATAGTACCGGACGCCATTTTGGCGATTGAGCGTTTCTCGCTGCCAGAGGCCAATTAACGCTGGGTTTTGCTCAAACCTGGCGAGGACCCCTTTGGATTGCGGGGTATCGGGAGCATGAGCAGGATTACGATACTGGTTAGAAATTTGTTTGACCTGCCAACCATTTTCTTGACTCAGCTGTTTCGCCTTCATGCCCACGGGTTTACACACTTCTTTCATAGTTTGGCTTGTGGGTTCCTCAGCGGCGCCTTCTAGAGTTGAAGCCAACCCGGAACGCAACGCATCTAAATATTCAATTTCTTGAACTGCCTTGGCCAGTTGGGTTGGTTCAGTTTGAGCGTTAGCAATGGAGGAATTCCAGAGGAACAACCCCGAGATCATGGCGGCTCCAATAAGAACTTGATACAAGGATTTCAACATCGGTTTACAAAGCTCCGTTTTCAGGGTCTAGTGAACAAACCTGGGTACACAAATCTAGGATTTCTGAATCAATCACCCGATAATAATGACGTCCGCCCACTCGGCGGACAGCAACAGCGCCAGACAATTTGAGCTGCTGTAAATGGCGAGAAACATTGGCTTGATTTAAGCCAGTGCAATCGCAGATTTCCGTGACGTTGCGCTCTTGACTACAGAGCATCAACAAGATTCGCAAGCGACTAGGGGCGCTCAACAGCTTGAAGCGATCCGCCAGCTGCTCAAATTTGTGAACATTGATTGTGGTTTCCATCGGTTCAATACTTGGCTAAGCAAACGTTGGTAAATCAAAGCCAAATTGTTGCATGGCTCAGATACTGGGTGGGGAGGCGCTGGCCAGCTGCTTCTCTTGAGTTGGCGGCAAAGATTTGACCAGCGACAATCCGAACAGCATCCGCAATCCCAATTGCTCGAACCAGGGCACGCCCACCCCTAACCGCATTTTGAGCATGAAATATTCCTCAAAAGCAGCCTTTACCCAGGTCACCCAACGGCCTTGAACGGCATAGGCGAATCGCCGCTTGCCCGTTATGGGGTCGGGTACGACTGGCACTGCAATGTAAGCGATTCCGGTATTGCCAAACTCAGCAAAACAAAGGGCCTCCAAAGTGGGCGACTTGAGTGGGGCTTTAATGGCGCCTAGCTCAACCGCAATGTTGTGCGCCACCGCTAGCCCCATTGCTTCCGCCATTTCTCCACTCTTAGGCAACCCGATCGGGATGGCGGTCTCCTCTGGTTGGTTAAGCTGCACGCTGACGCCCAGGGCGTAAATTGAAGGAAATTTGGGATGTTGATAGGTCGGCAGGACAGAAAT
>JAKSDM010000011.1 GCA_022360135.1 Pseudanabaenales cyanobacterium
GCCCTCGATATCACCTACGAAGCTCCCACCACTACCCCTACCGACTACTTCCGAGTAGTCGCCTCCCCGGATCATCAGCTGTTCTACGCCGCCCTCTCCTCGCAAGGCTTTATATCCGGTGAGCTACCGCTGGGAGGATCGGCGGCTCCCGGCTGGGCTGATTTCCAAATCACGCTAGTTGACGTGATTCATCGCGCTCAAATACAGCGATCGATGACGCCTGTCGCGCCTGTTGCTTCAGGGAGCTTTGCCACTCAAGGCTCCCCCGCCCTGCATGTGGCCACCGCCGATGGGCGTGATCACTGGCTGCCCTGGGGTGAACCGACAACACTGGCCACCGCCGATGGCGTCTACTTTACCGCCTTTAGTCCTAAACGTTTGCAGCTGCCATTTACAGTGCAGCTGAATGATTTTATTGTGGAGCGCAACGAAGGTGATGAATCGGTAGCCATGTGGACCAGCGATATCACCCTCAGCGACCCTCACCAAGGTAAGCAGGCGCAGCGCCAAGTTTGGATGAATCACCCCACCTGGTTTGAAGGCTGGAAGCTAGCTCAAGCCTCCTGGAATCCCGGCGACTTAAACCAGTCTACCCTGCAACTCAAGCGCGAACCCTGGTGGGTGACCACCCTCACCTGGACCGGCTCACTGCTAGTGGTGATGGGCGTCAGCACTCTGTTCTACGGCCCCGCGATCGCCCAACGCCTGCGCCAATCATCTCCTTCCACCCCTCAATCATTGTCTGACGCCACTAACAGCGATCCGCCGCAAGAAACCGCCACATCCAATGTCACCCCCACCTTAGTGACTATGGATAAATAGCAATCGATTCTAAAATCCAAAATCCAAAATCCAAAATTCAGCCCTTCCCTTTCCTGCGAAACGCTTTGCGAATCGGAAGTCACCACCCCACCCCCCACACCCTTCCCCCCCCACACCCTCCATCATGAACCTGCTCAAATTCCTAATTGGCCTCTGTCTAGGTCTCATCCTCTTAGTCCTTCCCCTCAGCCAGTTCCAACCGGATGGCCTAAACTCGCTGCGCACCCTGGCTGTCCAGCTCGACGGCCGCAAAAAGCCGATTGATACAGTTGCCAAAGAAACGGTCGCCAAAATTTCCGGCGCCGTCACCTACACATCAGTAGATGGCGACACCGAAGATTATTTCAACACCTATCTGTCCCTGTGGTTTAACACCCGTAACTGGAATCAAGAGCCGGTGGTGCTGGTGAGTTATCGCCCCTTAAAGGAAGCAATGGGTTTAGATCTTGACCGTAAGCGCTTTACTTTCCAAGAACTCGTGGCTAATAGCGAACTCGGGGAGATTGTCCAGCAAGCTCACAACAACCAGCTCAACGACAAAACCCTTAGTCGTAATCAGCGGGAAGCCCTCACCATTGAAGATCGATTGACGCTGTTATTTGACACCGTTGGCAACACTCACTTACCGATTGTTCCCCATCCGTCTGAGCCGAAAGGAACTTGGGTCGGACTCACCGATGCTAAGCCACTCTATGGGCCAGAGACAGTAGCGCCATTGACGGCTCAGTTTGGGCTGATGCAGCAAAGTCTATTACGAGGAGCCAAGAATCATCTATCTCTAGTGGGCCAGCTGGCGACCGAACTAAAGCAAGGGTTAGAAGCCCTCAGCCCCAGTATCTATCCCACCGCTGCCGTTCTCCAACGGGAAGTTCATTTTAATCACTTTCAGCCCTTCGCCAAAGCCTGGATGCTCTACAGCATGGCCTTTGCGGTAATGGCGGCCAGTTTCTGGATCAAACCTGAGAATCTGTACTGGAGTTCTATCGGGGTATTTACGGCTGGGATTGGGGTGCAGACCTATGGCTTCTTCCTGCGAATGCAGATTGCTGGCCGTCCACCCGTGACCAATATGTATGAGTCTGTGGTGTGGGTGGGGTTTGGCATCGCAGCGATCGCCCTCGCCTTCGAACTGATGTCACGCGCCCGTTACTATCTGATTGCGGCGGCTCCGCTCTCAATTGTGTGCTTAGTGCTAGCCGACAGTTTGCCCGCCGTACTGGACCCCAGTATTTCACCCCTAGTGCCAGTGTTGCGAGATAACTTTTGGCTGAGCATTCATGTGCCCACCATCGCCCTCAGCTACGCCAGTTTTGCCCTGGCGCTAGGACTGGGTCATGTGGCGCTCGGTAATACTCTGATTGCCCCCAAGGCCGTGCAGCGATTCAAAACCCTGTCCCAATTCAACTATCGAGTCTTGCAAGTTGGCGTTCTGCTGCTCACCGCTGGCATTATCCTCGGCGGTATTTGGGCGCATTTCTCCTGGGGCCGTTTCTGGGGCTGGGACCCGAAAGAAACCTGGGCCTTAATCGCCCTGCTTTGTTATATTGCGCCTCTACACGGTCGCTTGGTGGGCTGGATTGGCGACTTTGGCGTAAATGTAGCCAGCATTGTCTCATTCAATGCGGTGCTGATGGCTTGGTATGGGGTTAACTTTGTCCTGGGGACTGGCCTCCATAGCTATGGCTTTGGCGCAGGCGGCTCTGAGCTAATGATTGGGGGTATTGTTGGCCTGGATCTATTATTTGTGCTAATTACAGCGGTTCGTCACCATGGCTGGCTACAGCGTCCGGTGCTCAGCACAACTGAGGTCAGCTGATGTGCATTCAAGTTGCCGAATTCGGGCGCTCAATCCCAGTTAGGGCAAGGATTGGTCTGGAAACTTAAATGCCGATTAGCTGATCTAGCAACTCGATGATCGAGTAGGCGTTAAAGCGGAACTGTTAGCAAGCTGCGACAGTCTAACAATACACACGGAGGCGAAAGTGGATTTCTGAACAGCTAATTCCCATAAAGGTTTTATGATAGAGCTTTCCATGTATCCATTCATTCGAAAAGGTTTGCAGCAAGTAGGACTGTGGCGAACCTTTACGATCTATTGATTTTGGTCAATCCAGTGTTGTCTATCAGGATTAACGATTAACCGTTGCTGATTGACAGGTTTGAAGATAATTGACTAGCTGAGAGATTGCACCTGCTATAACATCAAGACTATTTTTAGATGTGACCACAGAGTTAACAGCCTCAGGCAATAATTTGGCGAAATGTTCTATAGCCCATTGGCTTAGTTCCATCTCAGCTCGACGCCTGTTTACAGAGGGTTCAGAAGAGATGCTTTGAAAATCATGTAGCGTCGTGTAAAGCTTGTTCAATTCTGATACGGGGCCATCGTCAAACTTATGCCCTAAGCTGCTTTGATTGGGAGCGCCTGCTTGCTTTAACGAATCATAAGTCGAGAAAAGCTTACTCAGTTCTTGTCGAAGCAAATCCTGTTTGCCACGAGATTTGCCATAAATACTGAATTTTTCGTACACATGCCCCATGCGCTTAATGCAAGCACTGGGCGTAGTACCTAAGTCTTTAGCGATCTGTCTGTAGTTCTCCTTCCTGCCAAAACGCCTAACGAAGACATCAGTCTGGTCTGAGGATAGGCCAAACTGTTCGGCTATTTGAATCAGGAAGTCAATTGGAAACATGAAAGCTCTGAGACTCACATACTAACCGCTTGTGAACAAAAGCATCGTATTGCTCGACACTCCCTCACAAAACCTCGATAATAAATTAAAGGTAGCATCCATGAATAATTCACACAAGCTTCATACTTCCTTAACTCACAAAAGCCTTAGCGTCTGGTAGGAATCCTAAAAAAAATCCGCATAAATGAGGCTCACCTTATACTCACATTACCTTTGGATAAGGTTACAATATCAGAACGCATGTATCATATCCATGGTGTAATAGCACTTTTTGTGTTCTTTGAAACCAACTGATAAGTTGTGCAACTTTAGCTAGGGATTTTGCCTTGGGCTATTGGCTAGAACAAAGGCATCGCATCACTTAACATTCACTGATACAACCTTAGCAACGAATAATGATAGCGCCCAAAAACAGTCTATGTAAGCTTCACAGTTAAATTGTGAAAGCTACGGAGCCTGATAGGGAAACTCAAAATAAGTTCACCTCAGGGCTCACATTAAGATTGAATAAGGTACAATAAGCAGGACAAATGTAAAACGCATAACATCATTGAAATATGATGCATCTTGAAAGACAACAACTTGTGAGCGGTATGATTTTCGCTATATGTGTGGTTTTCACTATGGCTGTGTGATTTTCGCTATAGATCTCCCCATTCTCTTTAAATGTCGATTATAGCAACTTTTGGGATTTGTTGTAATCGGATTTTAAAGTGACAAACACATCTTGGATGGACGCTTGTTATCAATTTCGACGGAATTTCATGAAGCGCGCTAGCCACGCTCATTAATATATGCTCACAAAGACTATGTGACGAGCATACTCCCTTAAGGTTGAGGAGATGTAGCATGGTA
>JAKSDM010001033.1 GCA_022360135.1 Pseudanabaenales cyanobacterium
CCAGTGGGTCGGCAGCCTCTGAGCTTTCAGAGGTCACTGGAGCTGGCTGTTGAGCAGTAGGAAACGCGTCTTCTCGGGATGAAGCAGTTTCAGGCTGAACGTCTGATTGACTATCATTAGAATCTTTTCGTCGAGGCCACTGTGATTGCATAATGTCTCCTGAATAAGCGTTAGCGTCTATGTAGAAATTCTAGATAGGGGGTTTTGAAACCTATTCTTATTGTCTACATACAGCAAGCGCCTGGGGTTATTGTGAGATTTAGTCGGCAGAAAGTTAAGATTCTTTTCACTCTGAAATTAACCAGGTCTTGAGCAGTTTGGGATGGGTAGATGAGCATTAGAACGTTGGCAAAGCGATTAATTTGCCCCTTCTGATTTTACTGGGAATTAATCTCTGATCTCTTTCTAAGGAATCCGTTGCTTTAAAGAAACCCACCGCTATACTAAAGCGGATGATTTTAGGAAAATATGCTATCTGAGTTGTAGAGGCTAATGCTATGGTTTTGCTGGGTAAAGTATGACTGATAATCCCCCTAAACGCCGTCTTTCGAACAATCATGGAGCCTCAGGTAAGAAGCCCAATTATCAGCGGTCCCAGCAGCCGTCTATGCATGGATTTCCGCCCGTTCCTCCCCCGCAGCGAGGGCAGCGGCCAAAGCCCTACAGGTCAACTCAGTTCCGCTCTGCTCAACCTCCCAAGCCGCCTCGACAGCCTATTCCTACTCCACCGCAGACTTCGCCGCCGCCAGAAACCGATTTAGCCCTTTCTATCTCTCCGGCTAGCCGCCTAGCGTCTCAACCTCCTCCGGCGGAAACACCTTCAGACCCTCAGCAAAACTCTCTGCTTGAGGGCCTTAAGTTATCGGTGAATCGATTTGTCAATAGTTGGCAATTTTGGTCTTTGTCTGGGTTGGCTCTGTTTAGCAGTCTGGGGATTATCTCCGCTATTAGTTTGTTTCGCATCCCGAATCTGCCCAATTGCCGCGCTATTTTCTGGCCAACTGCCCCCGCTTCGACTCGGTTACAATGCGCTGAAGCTTACGCTAGCCAGGGGACAGAGGCGGATTTACTGGCGGCTATTGACCTGGTGAATAGCTTGCCAGCAGATCATCCGCTGCGAGCAGAGATTAACCAGAACATTGAGAGATGGGCCAAACAGGTTTTGAACCGGGCTGAGCAAACCTTTCATGCTGGGGAGTTGAGTGATGCGATCGCCATCGCCCAAAAAATTCCCGCCCATACCGCCGCCGCTGCCCTGGTCGAAGCTCGGATTGAGCGCTGGCGAGTCATTTGGGATCAGGCGGAAGAGCTTTACCTGGCGGCGGAAGCTGAGCTCCAGCGACAGCATTTCCGAGAGGCGTTTAATTTAGCTGTACGGCTACTGTCGGTGGGAAATGACTACTGGGAAACCACTCGATACGAGGAACTCACCCACCTGATCACCCAGGCCCGTGAAGATGTGAGTCATGTAGCCCGGGCCCGTAGACTGGGGAAGCAGGGATCGTTATCAAACGTTCTGGAAGCCATTAAGCTAATGTCGGCGATTGATGCTGACAGCCACGTTCATGAAGAAGCTCAGCGGTTGCTGAAGCAATTTTCTAGAGATATGCTCGATCTGGCCGAAGCCGCCCTGAAGCAGCAGAAGGATGCGGAGCAAGCCCGGAAAATCCTAGCGGAAATCCCCGATAGCGTAGATTTGGGCGGCGAAATTTCAGATTTTCAAATCATCATTGACGCCTATCGACGGTCATGGGGCGGCGATGTGGCTAGTCTGGAAACAGCGATTGTGCGGCTTCAGAGCATTAGTCGCAACCGTCCCTTGTACGCCAAAGCGCAGCAGTTAATTAGCTATTGGCAGGCGGAAATACAGGGTATTTCCAAGCTGGAGTGGGCTCGTCACATAGCCGAACCTGGAACCATCAGTGATTTATCGGTGGCGATCGCAGAAGCCGAACAAATCTCTCGCTCTAACCCGGTTTGGGATATGGCGCAGCAAGAAATCGACCACTGGAGCGACCAAATCGAGACGCTCCAAGATCGACCCTTCTTAGACCGAGCTGAGCAATTGGCCTACGCGGGCAACCTTCTGGCCGCCATCACCGCTGCCAAGAATATTGCTCCCGGTCGCGCCCTCTATGACGAGGCTAACCAACGGATTCGGGACTGGAGAGGGAAAATCCAGCGGATTGAGGATCAACCGCTCCTCAACCATGCGCGTTCATTGGCGGAACAGGGCGATCTATATCAGGCGATCGCAGTCGCCAATCAAATCGGTTCCGACCGAGTTCTCTACGAAGAAGCCCAAACTGAAGTCACCGTATGGCGCCGTCAGATTCAAGCCCAACGAAATCTTCAA
>JAKSDM010001380.1 GCA_022360135.1 Pseudanabaenales cyanobacterium
CTCCAGGTGGGCATGGTGGTCCACCATGTCTATGATGTCCAAACTCTCAATGCCTCAGCGATTGAACCCGAACCGGCCTATGGCCGTAGCAACCCTATCCATACCGCTTTTGTGGCGGGTGTCGCTAAAGGGGATGATCAGCTGATCACGTTGCTGAATACAGAGACCTTGATCCGCCAAACTGATGACGTTGCACTGATGATCTGGGAGGCAAAACTCAACGGTGTAGACAGTAGTGCGTTCCAAATCAGTAAATCCTCTCCTGACAATGGCATAGCCCTCCCCCCCGATGAGCAACCGATAGCAACTCAGCAAACGGCCCCCCTCACCCACTTTTTTGCGAACTATTGCCCTGGAAGTACACCCGCAGAACGGCAAGTTTTTCATCAGCGAGCGCTGGGACTCAGACAATCCCTAGAAAGCCCTGAAATCACTGATTTTATGGCTCTCGCAGTGGTGGGGCTGGGGAAAGAATACTTTGGTTTAAATTTGGAGCGGGTAAGAGAGTTTATCAATATTCGTAATATCACCCCCATTCCCTGCTGCCCGCCCCATATTTTGGGCAATATTAATTTGCGCGGCGAGGTCATGACCTTGGTGGATATTCGCAAAGCGCTCAACCTTCCTCCCCAAGAAGAGAGGGCGACCAAAGCGATTGTCATTGAAGTGGACGATATCGTGGCTGGCGTCACTGTTGATGCAGTGCTTGATGTGATTTACTTATCGTCTGCAGACGTCGCCTCAATGCCCACAGCATTACCAAAGCGGTATCAAGATTTCTTTCAAGGCGCAGCCCATTATCGCCAAACAGCCTTGAGCATTCTTGATTTATCCAAACTCCTCTTCCAAGGAGGATTAATCGTAGATCAAGCAGCTTAGCGATTAGACGATTTTCTAAATCTCGGCGGGCGACAGGGGAGATATCCCGTGTTTTGAAGGTATTCAATTTCTCTTGAAACAACTTTCGTAGGCGCTTGAAGCTGACAGTAATAACATAGGAGTCATGGTATGAAGATCTCGAACCAGTTAAAAATTACCATCGTAGGACTGGCATTATTTACCTTAGGCGTAACCATCTTTGAAAACATCAAAACTCAACAAGGCTCTCTAGATGGAAGTGTGGTAAACAAGTCGGGTATTGTTCGGGGAGGGGCTCAGCGACTGGTTAAGTTAGAAACTAATGGTCAGCCCAACGATGAGTTGATTCTAAAACTCGATCAATTAATCAATGCTCTGATCAATGGAGACAAAGAATTAAACTTGCCCAAAGCCACGGATAAAACCTATTTGGCAGCGATGCGCGAAGTCGAGAGCGCCTGGCAAGATCTCAAAGGAACGCTTGCCCAGTATCGCCAGAATCCTGATCTCAAAGCGAAATTACTTGAGGACAGTGAAGCCTACTTCGCCCTGGCTAATGACGCTGTGTTTATCGCTGAAGACCTTGCAGCTAAGCATATTCTTGAAGTGGGCTTGACTCAGTGGGTGTTTTTGGTGTTAGACTTGGCCGCCTTAGGCTTTGTTTTCTGGACTGTTCAGCAGGCGGCCAAAGTGTTGCAGAAATCGGTTGTGACCGTGGCCGACAGTTCTGCAGATATTGCCTCTACAGTGAAAACCCAGGAACGGCTCTTTGCCGATCAGACACTTTCTGTGACTCAAACAACATCAACTATTGAGCAGTTGGGCGCCTCATCCCTCCAGGCGGCTCAGCAGGCAGGCTCCTCGGCTAGTGGGGCCAAAGAGGCGTTGGACTTGTCTGAGACAGGCACTCAAGCTGTGAAGCATACTGTACAAGGAATTGAAGAATTGAGGGAAAAGGTGAGTGCGATTGCCGATCAGATTATGCAGTTGAGTGAACAAACTGACCAAATTTCAACGATTTCCGGCCTGGTGGCGGATGTGGCGGATCAAACAAACATGCTCGCCTTAAATGCTGCGGTAGAAGCTGCACGGGCGGGTGAGCAAGGCAAGGGCTTCGCGGTGGTGGCGGGTGAAATTCGGAAGCTGGCGGATCAAAGCCGTGACTCAGCGGGTAAGATTAACACCTTGGTAGGCGCAATTCAAGCCTCGATCAACAGCACCGTGATGGTGACGGATGAAGGGAATAAAACTGCCAATACAGGGATTAAGGTGGCGCAAGACACCGCCGATGTATTCAACCAGATTGCAGCGGCAATTAATGAGGTGTACTCAAACTCCCAACAAATTGCCCAGAGCGCGAAACAGCAAGCGGTCGGCGTACAGCAGGCGGTTTCTGCTATGAACGCCATTAACTTGGGCGCCAAAGAAACGGTAACGGCGGTAAGTCAGGTGCAGACCTCTACGGAGCAACTGAAGACGATCGCTCAAGAGCTCCAAGTCGCTGTGTAATTTAGCATCTTGCTCTGGTGTAGAGGGCTTCCGCCCTACCCCATCTACCCTAATCACTAGACTTACGCCATGTTTATTGAAGATGAAGAACTGCGAACGCTCTATAGAGACGCCAGTAAAGACCATTTGCACAAACTGGAGGCGGGATTACTCCACTTAGAAAAGCATCCAAATGACTCGGCCAAACTCAAGGAATTGCTGCGAGCCACCCACTCGCTTAAAGGGGATTCCCGCATGTTGGGGGTACAGGATGCTGAGACGCTCACCCACCACATGGAAGACCTATTGAGCACGGTAGAGCAGGGTCAGCGAGCATTTACTCAAAACCTATGTGATTGTCTCTACCAGGGACTGGACGCCGTACGCAAAATCGCCCACGAGGCGGTAACGGGGGATCCTTCCGAGGTCAGTGTATTTCATGTGTTGGCCCAACTCATGTCAGCTGATAATTCTCCTGCAGTAGAGCAACCCTTTGAGTCCGATGTCGGTCTGTCTGAGCCGCCAGCATCCCAAGGCGACAAGGCGCTTAGGGATGAAATCGCCGACCCCTCGTTTGTCCCAAAGCCGATTTCGTTGGCCTCAGAGCCTGATCCCACGGAGAATGGCCATCCCCATAGCAATGGCGAACACAACAGTCAGGAACTTGATATCCTGGCTCTACCCATGGAGTCAGAACTGAAGACGGCCACTCCGGTTGGCTTCGTCAAGCAAGAAGCCGCATCCTCTGTCCAGTTTGCCAGCGGAAGCGAGTCTTATCATATCGATACTGTGCGAGTCGAAGCGCCTAAGCTGGACGCCTTGATGACTCAAGCAGGTGAGTTGGCGGTGACCAAACGGCTGATTACTCGCCGGACTGACGACATCGACAAATTACTCTCTTTTTGGGAAGAATGGACGCGAGAGGCTTTGGTCAACCGCTTGACTACTGGCAATCTGGGGCGAGAGTCAGAGTCTAAGGCGCTGAGGCCTTTACAGACAGTTCAACAGCTGAACGAAGGCCGTCTTGAACACCTGGGGGAACTGTTAAAACAGTTACATACGAATGCCTACGAAGATTCCGCCCGCCTAGAATCCCTCTCCAATGATCTGGAATCGGGTATTTTCAAGCTTCGCCAATTGCCTTTGTCCAGTATGTTTAGCCTTTTCCCCCGCATGGTGCGGGATTTGGCTAAGGAGCAAGGGAAAAATATCAACTTAGTGCTTGAGGGGGGAGAGACACAAGCGGATAAACGTATTCTAGAAGAAATGAAGGCTCCGCTTACCCACATTATTCGCAATGCCATCGATCATGGGATTGAACTTCCCAGTGAGCGAATTGCAGCGGGTAAACCGGCAATGGCGACGATTCGCCTTAAAGCTTATCAGAGTGGGAACAGTATTGGGCTGGAAGTGATTGATGATGGTCGGGGACTGAACCTAGAAAGCATTAGGCGAACTGCGGTGCGTCGGGGGCTTCATTCCGAGTCGGACTTGGCCAAGATGAGCCCTGAGCAAGTCCAAGCCTTGATTTTTGCGCCCGGTTTCTCTACTCGCACATCAGTCACCGAGATTTCTGGCAGAGGGGTAGGCTTGGATGTGGTGCGGGTGAATGTTGAACGCCTGAAGGGTTCCATCCAGGTGCACTCTACGACTGCTCAGGGGTGTACCTTCCGATTCACCCTCAGCACCAGTCTAGCCACAACCTCAGCTTTAATTTTGACGGTCAATCAAACACCCTATGCGATTCCGGTTGAATTCGTTGATTTAATGATGCGGGTCGATCGGCAGGATATCTTCGCCCTTGAAGACAAGCCGACGATTACCTTGCAAGATAGTCCCCTATCTGTTGCTTGGCTCTCTGACCTGTTGGACCTGCCTGTGTCTGTTGCGGTTCACCCTCAGGATATGAGTTCTGTGGCAAAGTCTACCCCTTGTGTTGTTCTCAGGGTTGGTTCAGAACGATTGGGCGTATTTGTTGATGAATTGGTCGATCAACAAGATATTGTTTTGAAGCCCCATAGTAAGTTGATCAAGCGGGTTCGCAATATTGCCGGAGCGACTATTCTCGGTTCTGGGGAGGTGTGTATGGTGCTCAGTCCCCAGGATCTGATCAAATCTGTTCAAGGCAAAGTGTCTGATGCTTTGGCGCCTGATCGGGCGATCGCAGCCAAAGACACCCAACCTAAAGTGTTGTTAGTGGAAGATTCGGTTCCGATTCGGACACAGGTCCGACGCATTCTAGAAGGCGCAGGTTATTGCGTCACCACCGCAGTCGATGGCCTGGATGGCTTCGACAAACTGCAGGATGACATGTTTGATGCGGTGGTGTCTGACGTGGAAATGCCGAATCTAAGTGGGTTAGAGTTAACCACGCAGATTCGCCAACAAACAAAATATGCGGGATTACCCATTATTTTGGTCACAACGTTGGCGAAGGAAGAGGATAAACGACGCGGCGCTGACGCTGGCGCAAATGCCTACATCACCAAAGGTGATTTCGATCAAAGCTTACTCATCAATACCCTTAGGAGTTTAATTTAATCATGGCTAATCCAATCAAAGTTGTTCTGGTGGAAGATTCTGCGATTGCTCTACAAATTCTGCAACGATTAATCGATTCGTCTCCAGAAGTGGATGTTGTGGGGACGGCCCAAGATGGGGCTGAAGGGTTAAAAGTGATCGCCCAAACGATGCCAGATGTCATTTGCACCGATCTGCAAATGCCCAAAATGGATGGTCTGGAGTTCACCAAAAAAGTGATGTCCGAATTTCCTCGCCCCATTTTAGTGGTGAGCAACACGGTGCATGCTTCAGATGTAGATAATATCTTCAACCTGATGCAGGCAGGCGCCTTAGACTTTTTCCCAAAGCCCACTTCGGGTTCCGCCACAGACTATGAAAGACTTAAGAGTACATTGGTTACAAAGATCAAGGTCTTAGCCAGTAAAAAAGTCTAAAGCAGCTCGGCAGATTCCCACCCATACTGTTCGGTTCACTTTTTTGGGGAGGTTGCAATGATTCGTAGAGATGTTGCTCGCAACGTCTCTACGAGCAAATTATCGAGATTATCCAAACGGTATGGGATAATCCTTAGCCATTCTGATTCATTTTTGATAGGGAAGCCGCAAACTTAAATCTATATCAAGTCACAGTAGTAGGTCTCTTAGTCAATCCAGAAGACCCAACTGTTGAAATCCGACGGTATAATCAACTGCCCATCGTGCTCTACAACAATGACATCCTGACTCTTCCCGATGCACTGTCTGGTTGGCGAGTGCCTGTATGTGAGCTATGGTCCCCTGTATTTGAATAGATTTTCAACGTAATTCAGTTTCCGTAGATTTCCTGGAAAAGTCCGCGCTCCCCTTCAGAACCGATGACTCGATTTCTCAACAAATCGAATTGCCATTCGTAGAGAAAGTTCTCGGCGTGGGCGGCGATGTTACGGAGTTTGCTGATTTGATCTACGGTTGAGGCGGCGGCTGAAGTGGATGTATTGAGCCATTGAACCATGGGATGTTCCCATTGGTCGAGAAATTGGCTAATCAGGGTGCGATCGCGCGATGTGACCGAATATCCCGATGACACGTTGACATATAGCTCATTCTCTGGAACTGCTTGACATTGTTGGAGGGCGGCGCTATTAAAGGAAGACCACTGCTCAGCCAGCAGCGGCGGCAACATGCCCAACGTATATTTCTTCTGGGGATTGAGTTGCAGCCCGCCAATTTCAGCGCCGCCGTTGGTCAGCAGGAAATCATACAAATCTTGGAACAAGGGCTGAATAATCTCGCGCTCGATGGTAAAGCTGAGGTGCAGTCCGGCTTCGGAATAGTCTGCCAGTTGAGCGTCGGGTTCCTGAGTATGAATCAGGGTATGGCTTTTGTAGGCCACACACAGATCCTTTTGACTGCGGGGCTGGAGGCAAAACCAGACCGGATCGCCCACTGATTCCTGAACCAACCGCTTGATTTCTTGAGGGTCAGGCGGTGGGTGGCTACTCTGGCTGAGTTGAGCCTGGAGCTGGGTGATATGGGCTTCCTGATCTTGGATTGCCGTCTTTTGCTGTTGGAGTTCGGTTTGCAATATCTGGAATTGTTGTTGTTGCTCAGTTGAGAGTTGGGACAGTTTTTGCTCCAGCAAGCCTACCTGTTGGTTCAAGGTTTCAATATGGCTGTCTTTCTCGCTGAGAAGTTCATCCTTTTCCATCAGAAGCTGGGTCTTCTGTTTAATTTCCAAGGCGTTTAACCCGGCTCGAATTAGATTGAAATAGTAAGTTTCAGACACATCAACGGGGTGAGGCGGCTGTCCGGGGAAGCTGAGGAATCCTTGACGCTGAGGTAATTGAATCAGGAGAATCTGCCCTGCCGGATTTTGGATGCGCAGTTCTGGTGACGAATCTACCTGGGAAAGGCTGCTGATGTAGCGCCGCTTGCTGTAATAAAATTCTGCCCTGGCGGAGAGCAGACGGAGTGGTTCTGATTCAAGGTCAGGCGCAGAGGTGCTTTCAGCAGCAGACGACTCAGCAACCGTGGGTTTGGGATTAGGGGCTGAAATAGGATCGTCCTTGACAGACAAGCGTTTTGTGGGCGGTTTCTGACAATTCGGCAAACTGGGCTCTCGCACACCGACCAATTCCAGTTCTACCGATCGCTGACCCTTCCATTCATTCAGCTGCAGTTTATAAGCGATGTCGAGCCGAGTGGGCAGGGGACAATATTCACCCCAACGCCATGCGATCGCCTTAATCTCGGCAACCGGCAATCCAGTCTCAGCTGTCTCGGCTTGTGTAATAGCCAGTTTCAGATGGGCGCGCTCCTTGCCTATGGGTCGCTGTTCAACTATCCGAACATTGGGTGTCCAGAATACTGGGTCAGGGTTTTCAATCCCGCAAGGGTGAATCTGGTCTATTTGGTCATAGAGTGCTTGGGACAGTTGAGAGAGCCTAGCTTCAACATCGACGGCGACTAGGGGCTTAAGATGGTCTGGCTGAAGATGTTGAGCCGCAAAGTTGATCAAGCGTGACTGGACCTGCCGCAGGTGCTTAGCCTGAAATGAAAAGCCTCCAGCCGCCCGGTGCCCGCCGAACTTATCGAGCAGATCATGGCAGGTTTGCAGGGCTTCGAATACATTGAACTCTGGAATACCTCGGGCAGAGCCGCGAATCTCCTTCTGGTCTTCATCTTCATAAGTGCCAATGAACACAGGGACGCCGTAGCGCTCCACCAGTCGGGAAGCCACAATGCCAATCACCCCATGGTGCCATTCCGGTTGCACGATCACCAGCACCCGATCGTGTTGCAAATCTAGCTTGCCTGCCTGCTGCTTTTGCTCACAGAGGGCGACAGCCTGCTCCTCAATAATTTCACACAGGCGCCGCCGCAGCTGATTGGCTTCCTCACATTGCATCGCCCGTTGCAATGCGACGCCAATATCGTCGGTTGTCAGCATGTCGATCACGATCTGAGGATTGGCAATCCGCCCAACTGCATTGATCCGAGGTCCTAAACGAAATCCGATCGCCTCTGGCTTTAATCCCGTCTGCTGGTCACCCAATCCGGCCACCTGGATCAGGGCTTGGACGCCGGGAATGCGCGATCGCGGCAGTAGCTTTAAGCCCCGTCGCACCCAACGACGATTTACGCCAGTCAGGGGAGCCAGGTCAGCAATGGTGCCTAAGGTAAACAGCTCCAATAATGGAGCCGTCAAATCCTGAGTTTTCTGTAAACACTGGGCTAAACATATCGCCAGGATGTAGGCGACTCCAACCCCGGCAACGCCCCTGTAGGGTGAATCGGCTCGAATCAATTTGGGGTTGAGAATGGCATTAGCTGGCGGTAACGTTGGGGGAGTGTCATGATGGTCAGTGACGATCACCGTTAAGCCTAGCTCGCGTGCTCGGGCGATCGGTTGATGGGCAGTAATGCCGTTATCCACCGTCAGGATCATCCCCACACCATCGGCATAAAATTCCTCGACGATGCGCTGGTTAATGCCATAGCCCTCCTGCATCCGGCTAGGGATGGCGTAGTCCGCATCTGCGCCCAGGAAGCGCAACGCCCGCAGCAATAGTGCTGTACTGGTCATGCCGTCGGCATCGTAGTCACCGCAGATGGCGACCTTCTGTTGGTTTGAGATCGCCTCTACCAGCAACTCCAGACTCAAAGGCAAGTCGGGGAAATCATCCAATGGCGACGGCAGGAATAATAACTCAGGGTCCAAAAACTCTCTAGCCTGCGCTGGCGTTTGTAAACCCCGATTCAGTAACACTTGAGCCAGCAACGGTGATAATCCAGTCGTCTGAGCCAGATGATTCGCCTCCTGAGGTTGAGGCGGAAAGATCCCCCACCGCTGGCGCGGCGTTCGATCTTTCCGCTGTATAGCAATCTCCTTCTGCTCTGGGTCACTCTCCACAGCCCCAGTCCTGATCGTATCGACAACCTCACCCAAAGACGGCTCTAGCACAATCCCATTTGAATAGTTCAAATATACCAATGATATAGCGGTTAGTTGTTAGTGTTGGCGATGAGTTTTCGGGTAGTGGGTAATGGGGCGTGGGTAATTGGAATGAGTCGGATCGATTCCAATTGGCCGTTACCATGAGTCCTAATAGATGACGACTCTGCCATCGTCCAAAATGGAAATCGAGCGATCGCTAAAGCTGCCGCTGGGCAGGAATTCAACCTTCAGGACATTCTCTTCGGGGCGGAATAGCAGAGTTCTGACAGGCAAATCGGTTTCGTCCCAGAAGAGTAAGGAGAGGTTGGGTTTGGTGCCTTCCCCAAAGGAAAGCCGAATTTCTTGTCCAGGCCGCAGGGGATAGGGGTGCATCCGACCGGATTGCTGGACCTGAACCAATCCAGCGGTTCGATTCACCAACTGAAGTCCTACCCGTTGTCCTGGGGTAAACCGGATTTCATTGGAGCGACAGTAGGCGGTGCAGGGTTGGGCCAGGGCTTTCGTGTCATGCTCTGACACGATCAGCAAAACTGCTGCTACCAAGACTGCAGAGAATAATTTGGACATGGTATGCACCCATAGGGCTGAATAGCTTATATATAGAGGTTTTCATTTGCATTGACTACATCCTACACCCTATATCCTGCCTTCATTGAGATGTATTCAGCACAAGCGAGAATGGCTATAGATTACCTGGTAGAGAGTGAGATCGCCAACCCCAATGAGTAGAATGATTGACATTTGTAGGTAGACGACCTACCGAAAAATTTCCGCATTGGTTAAGAAGGGTTCGACTATGACTCGCTTATAGGCTGTGAATGCGGCTGGGAAGCTCCCGAATTGCTAACAAAACCGATACATTAAAAGGACGTAAATGTTATAAACAGGACTAGATCTCCTATGCGCGTAATTCTTATGACCGGGAAAGGCGGCGTTGGGAAGACCTCTGTCGCTGCAGCAACCGGACTACGCTGTGCTGAATTGGGCTATAAGACTCTGGTCCTGAGCACCGATCCCGCCCACTCCCTAGCAGACAGCTTTGAGCTGGAATTGGAGCATATGCCGCGTCAGGTAAAGCCGAATCTATGGGGCGCAGAGTTGGATGCCCTGATGGAGTTAGAGGGCAACTGGGGGGCAGTAAAGCGCTACATCACCCAGGTTCTGCAAGCACGGGGCTTGGAGGGGGTTGAAGCAGAGGAATTGGCGATCCTCCCGGGCATGGATGAAATCTTCAGTCTGGTGCGCATGAAACGCCACTACGATGAAGGGGAATTCGACGTACTGATTATTGATTCAGCGCCGACTGGAACAGCCTTGCGATTACTGAGCTTGCCAGAGGTGGCTGGTTGGTACATGCGACGACTGTACAAGCCTTTCCAAGCAGTATCTGCAGCCCTGCGTCCAATTGTCGAGCCGCTGTTTCGTCCAGTGGCGGGTTTTTCTTTGCCGACTCAGGAAGTGATGGATGCGCCTTATGAGTTCTACGAACAGTTGGAAGCGCTAGAAAAAGTCCTGACTGATGCGACCACAACGTCAGTAAGATTGGTTACCAATCCGGAAAAGATGGTGATTAAGGAATCGCTTCGGGCTCATGCTTACCTAAGTCTATACAATGTCGGTACAGATCTGGTGGTTGCCAACCGCATCATTCCCGATTCAGTGTCAGACCCATTTTTCCAGCGCTGGAAGGAAAGTCAGCAGCGTTATCGCCACGAAATTCATGAGAACTTTCGACCACTTCCGGTCAAAGAGGTTCCGCTCTATTCTGAAGAAATGTGCGGAATTTCTGCTTTGGAGCGGTTGCAGGAAACGCTCTACGGTGAAGAAAACCCAACCCAGGTTTATTACAAGGAAACCACACTGCGGGTTGTACAGCAGCAAGAGAGCTATAGCCTTGAAGTTTACTTACCCGGTATCCCCAAGGACCAAATCGAACTTAGCAAGACAGCAGATGAACTGAATATTCGCATTGGCAACCACCGACGTAATTTAGTCTTGCCCCAAGCCTTGGCGACTATGCAACCTGCAGGCGCCAAGATGGAAGACGATTACCTCAAAATCCGCTTTTTAGCGGCTTAAGCGGCCGGAAAAAACAACTGTTTGACCACATCCAGGCGAGAACATTCCCAGTAGTCAATGTGGGAAATGATGAGAGCTTCATCATTCAGCTGGAGTTCGCTCCAACCCTTGATCACCAGACGAGGTCGCCAAGGAAAAGGGGCAGTCCAACTTAAAGTCCAGCGGCTGATGATCAGATCTTGCGATTCTGCTATAGAGAGGCTTTGCTCACGCTCGATACAATGCAGCTCCAGATGGAGGTCAACAAACCACTTTTCAATAAACCCAATCATCTTGCGGTAACGGTCTATACCACGAAAGCGATTCAAAGGATCTTGAAAATACACCTCCTCAGCA
>JAKSDM010001163.1 GCA_022360135.1 Pseudanabaenales cyanobacterium
AGTTCTGGCGACATAGTTAAAAATACTGGAAGCAAATCGGGGTGTTTCTCCGTTTAATTCAATCGAATTCAATGGAATTGATTGTAAAACCTCTATCTTTTTTTGAGATGAACCGACCGCCTCAATGACAAATTCGCCATTATTTTCTAAAGCTAAAAATCCAGATTGCGCCCCCGTATTTTCCAACAGAATCTGCATTAAAGTTGACAGTAATCGGTCTAAGACAATTTCGCTGCTGATCGCCTGGGAGGCTCTCACCAAACTCTCGAAGTCCAGAACATCCCCGGTCTGGGAAAGAGTGGTAGATGAGGCGGTAAGTTGATTGGCTGTGATTATGGGGGAGGGTGTCGGATTCTGAGTCAATAGATTGGGATACTTTTCCTCCAATTGGTTCACTTTGGCCGTTGCCCCCCAACGGCTGTAAGCATAGTGTGCGTCACTCATAAAAACCTGAGCAAGTTTCTCTCTCCCCCAAGCAAGGTAGAATTTAGCGGCGAGTTCATTGGCCAGGGCTTTTTCTTGGATATATTCATTGTCTTGAGCCCCAGCAATCGCAAGATCGTATAGCTCCATAGCGGCTATCTTTTCACCCAGCACTCGATGGCGCTCTGCCGCCACAAGCTGAAACTTGTGCAGATGATTCATCGGACCCATTTGGGCCCAGTGACGCAGCTTAGCTTGGTTCGTTTCTACCTGAGCTAATATCTGGTTTTGCGCCTCGGATGAGGCTTGAGGAAACAGAGCCAACTGGACCAGAGAATCATGGAAGTGGAAGATGGGCCAATGAATTGAGCCCGTGGCGCCGTCCAGATACTCTCGGGTTAGGTCTGCAGTTGGATGAGCTAACCCAAAGTCACCAAAATAGTTACAAAGAATTAGCTTATTCAGGGCCAGGAAACAAACTGCCGTGCGATCGCCCGCCTCCTGATGTAGCGGCAGCATTTTCGCTTCATCATAGGCGGCGCCAATTAACTGACAAGGCTCTGAGGATTCACCCAGTAGGTTTAACACCGCTTGACGAGAAATTTCCTGATAGTTGAGGGCAGCCTCTTGCTTAAGGGTGGTGATTACCTCACTGTAGTTCGCCATTTCTACCGCCAGACCAGAGAGTTCCCGACCCATAAAATAGGCGTGATAGCAATAGATCAATGCCGAAAAACTGGCCCACTCCAAATCGCCCGTTTCCAGCCCACTCGCATATCCTTCCAGCAAAGGCTGTAGGATCTGTCGGATCGGGTCTTTCCAGTGGCGAATCAGGTCATAGACGAACACGGAGATTTGCGCTTTGAGTGAGGTGGTCTGCGACCGCTCAAGTACGCCCAATACCAGTTGACTCGCCTGATACCCGGCCTCGATATCGTCCACCAAGTCGCAGAGAACGACCCCATAAATCGCATAGCCTAAGGCCGACTCTGCCGTATTGCCATAGTTGAGTGAAAAATCAATCAGCTTAAATCCCATCAGGGCCATCAAATTAAAAGCGGCTCCATAGGCAGATCCGGCCACACTGGCTAAAATTCGCATCACTGCTAGCTTTTCAGGATCCGTCATTGCCGGTGAGGCAATAATTTCCGTCTCAGTTTTGGCCGCTAATGCTAACTTGATTTCCGCTAGCCCTAGCTCGACCTCTACACGGGTGGGCTGTTCAGGAAAGTCAACGCCCAATAACTGCAATATCTCTAAGGCAACTTGAATTGCCTCTAGGAGACGACCTTGGGCTTGACGGGCTTGGATTTTTACCTCGTAAATCTTCACTCGATCTAACAAGGTATTGGCAAATTCCATGACGCTTGCCGCCACTTGCTCCTGCCGTTGAAAATCGCCGTTGAGAAACGCTGCTTCGGCAGCTAAGGTATGGAGATTAAGCGTCAAGTCATACTGGGAGAGCCAACAATCTGCAGGCAGCAGTTCCATGCCCACAGTCAAATAGTTCAGGGCGGCCCCATAGGCGGTTGAGGCTTTGGCTTTATGCCCTGCGCTTAAATTCAACTGAGCCAGTTCGTTTAGTTCAGCCTGTTCAGCGATCAACGCTAACCCAATATTCAACTGATTGACAATATCGAAGAGTTTTTCTTCTCGTTGGGCCATTGGCGTATTATGCAATAGCAATTGGCCAATTTTCAGGTGAGTGGCTTGCTTCTGGTTTGAGGGAATTAGAGAATAGGCAGCTTGCTGCACTCGGTCATGCAAAAAGCGATATTCAACCGTAAGGTC
>JAKSDM010000893.1 GCA_022360135.1 Pseudanabaenales cyanobacterium
TTGAGTTTTGCCCTTGTGATTCCTCGCTCAATCCGAAACTTTGTCTACAGAATAATTGCGCGCAATCGGTATCGTTGGTTTGGACGTAGAGCAACTTGCCGGATGCCCACTGAACAAGAAAAGGCTCGATTTTTGCCGTAGCCATATAGTACTATGCGATTGGGACCGAACAGCTGCTGACTCTACTGCAAAAGGCAGGATTTTCATCAGTCGAGCGCCTTGATGGTTGCTTCTTTCAGCCAGTTTTAGTCGGCGTCAGGAATTTATAGAAGACCAAACGTTTTGCCAATAAACCAGGCATAAAAGATCAGAAATAACCAACCCTCCCAAATGGTTAGTTTTTTATCTTGAGTGGTGAAGAAGAATAGCAATGTGCCTGCAATCAACATCGGAATTCCACCCTGAAGAATCGTCTCTGGAATTGTCATATGTCCAACTAATCCTGGAATCCCCATAACCATGAATATATTGAAAATGTTGGATCCCAAAACATTACCTACAGCAATTTCGGCTTTCCCCTTCAGGCTTGAATTAATCGTGACAACTAGTTCCGGAAGCGAAGTTCCAAGAGCAACGGCGGTGATCGCAATAATTTCTGCGCCAATGTTTAAAATCTCAGAGATTCTAATCAGTGAATCAATCGTATACTTTGCCCCAAGATAGATAAAAATTGAACTTAAAATAACAATTAAAAATTGTCGTAAAACAAAGTTTATATTCCCCCTATTGGTTGCCGTTGAGTTCCTTTGCCCGTTATTTTCTTCTTGCTGACTTTCCTCACTCCCTTTGATCGTATAAAATAAATACATGATATAGCTCACGACAAAGAGCCAAGCTTCTCCTGGAGAGAAATTTTCATCCCAGGTTGTCAATGTCAGTAAAAATGCGGATCCAACAAATAGAGGCAAATCGACACTCACCAAATCATGATTTATTCTGATGCTCCTGGCGCTAATAACGCTGGCTGCTCCAATGATTAGAAATATATTGGCGATATTGGAGCCTACAACATTCCCAACGACGATTTCAGGTGAGTCTTGCAAGATGGCTATAATCGAGGACATTAATTCTGGCAGTGATGTCCCAATTGAAACAATGGTTACACCGACAATAAATGGATTTAAACCAATTGATAAACCTATTTTTTCGGCTGCATTCGTAAAAAAATCTGAGGCGATTACTAAGATCACGAGACTTAGTAAAAACAGTAGAGATAAAATGAAAAGGTTTGACATTCTTTCAAGTCTTTCTCTATGATTTAAGGGAGATCAA
>JAKSDM010001397.1 GCA_022360135.1 Pseudanabaenales cyanobacterium
AAGCATGGTAATTATTAATTGAAACGCCTATAGCGACCAGGAAATTGGCTCAACGCCGTTTTTTTGCAAATACGCATTGGCTTTTGAAAAATGCTGGTTGCCAAAGAAACCACGATGCGCGGATAGCGGGGAAGGGTGGGGCGAGGTAAGCACTAGATGCCGTTCACGATCAATAAATTTTCCTTTTTGTTGTGCATAACTGCCCCACAGCAAAAAAACTAGATTTTTTCGTTGCTGGTTTAGGGCGCTGATAATGGCGTCCGTAAATTGCTCCCAGCCTTTTCCCTGATGCGAGGCGGCTTTATGTCGTTCCACTGTTAATACACTGTTGAGCAATAACACGCCTTGATCCGCCCAGCCTTGCAGGCAACCATGTTTGGGGAGTTTAACGCCCAGGTCTTGTTCAATTTCTTTGAAAATATTGATCAGGGAAGGAGGCAGAGCGACGCCCTCCGGGACGGAAAAGCATAAACCATGGGCCTGACCAGGGCCGTGATAGGGGTCTTGTCCAAGAATCACAACTTTGACTTGGTCAAATGGCGTGCTGTTCATGGCATTGAAAATCAGTGAGCCCCGTGGGTAAATAATTTTGCCAGCAGCCTTTTCCGCCTTTAAAAATTTTTTCAGCGCCTGCATGTAGGGGGTGGCGAACACATCTTCCAGAACCGCTTTCCAGGTGGGTTCAAGTTGAATAATGCTGGTAGAAGAGGGAGTGGCTTTTGTTGTCATAGATTCACACCGGGTCTTGATTGCTCAGGAGTCTCAGAATAAGTCGTAATCGACGCGATCAGCTGTTTCGCTGCCATCAATGAGACGTCGGCAATACTCGAATAGCGTATCCGTGCCCGTCTCGGGTGTTGCGTCAGCATCGTAAAGACCCGTCTCGGTATCGAGCACCAACATCGATTCCGTCGCATAGTAGTGTCCGATCCGCGCTAATTCGGCCTTTGCGGCCAAAGGCGGCGCGATCTTAGCGACCCAGTCCAAAAACGTCGCCACCCCGCTTAGGAATGAAGCTGGTACGCTCTTGAAGCGCGGCGTACGGCCCAGCAGGCTGAAAAGGTATTCCCCCTGCTCCAAAGGCGTGATTGCCGGTCCTGGCCCGCCAATCGGCAGAATTTTGTTCTGCAGTGAAACATCTTGTAGACAATCTGCGAGATATTCCGCCAGATCAGCATCGCTGATCGGCTTGCAAGCGGTCAGCTTGCCGTCGCCAAAAAGGAAAAAAGGCTTCCCCTGCTTAACCCGAGCCACCTGACCGGCAAGCGATTTGAAGTATGCGGTCGGACGGACAATGGAATAGGTCAACCCTGATTCAATCAGGGCCTTTTCGAACGCCAGCTTAGCGTGCTGAAACACAAGGCGTGGCTTTTGCACGCAGATCGCCGACAACAGCACCATCTGCGTCACCCCGGCTTCTTTCGCCAAAGATAGAACGTCCATATGCGCCTGATAGTCGATAGCCCAGGCGTCCTGTGGCTCTCCTGTCCGTGACGCCAAGCATGACACTACCGCATGAAACTGTTGATCATGAAAAACTTGCTCGGCAAGGAACGCAGGATCCGTAACGTCGCCGAAGCGCACCTCAGCGCCTTGCAAAAGGCGGGCGGTTTTCTCTTGTGTCAATTTACCGCCGCTGCCAGCTTTTGGCCGAGCAATACAAATGACCTCATGACCGCGCCCCACCAACGCGGCGACTGTGGCGCGGCCAATCGTACCCGTGCCTCCTAACACTAGAATGCGGCGCGCCCCTGGAGTGCTGGAATCATTCATATATAACAAACGCTGCTCTGTAGGACCATACTCGCGGCCTTCCTTTAGTAACTCCTAACGTCCATGTTTAGCGAGTCGGAAACCTCCCACACTAATCGGAGTGGGTAAGATGGCGAAGCTTACTCGCAAGGAAAACAATATCAGCTCGACGGCTTCGCTGCAACGCCTTGTTATAAGCCCTTCAATCGAATGTACCGACCGTGAAGTTAAGTGTCATAAACTGCTAGTTCAACTATCGGTTCGCGCAATTTTTCAGAGTTATGTTAAATAAAGGAGCGGAATTGACTAGAAACTCTTATCCTGCTTAGCTTTCAGGACATGGGTGTATTTTAGCGGAGACCATGGTCCAGAGAGAGTTAGGCATTCGTTCTGAGAAGAAGTGATGATATCCCCTTGATCATTCACT